>JAEUQE010000197.1 GCA_016789785.1 Bryobacterales bacterium | reverse complement strand
TACCGCCGAAAGTCGAGTCCTCGCTGGCAGGCAACCCTTCGATAACAAATTCGCCAGCACGGTTGCCCTCGCGAATCCCCGCGCCTGTGTTGACCGGCGCGCGGCCGAGCATCACCAGACCGCCCCAGTCCCCTCTCTGCCGTTCGCCGAAGGGCCGCGAACTCGTCATCACGATCGGACGGCTCTTCGTGCCGCTCGCGTGGATCCGGCCGCTCCGCGTCACCACCAGCACCGACGGCGGCTGCGACCCAGGCTGACCAATGACAAATGTGCCCGGCTCGATCGTCAGCACTGCGCTATTGTTCACAAACACAATTCCGCTGACGCGGTACGCTTTTGTATTTACCCAAGTCCGGCTCGAGCCGATATTACCACGAACATCGACAAACTCGTCCACCACACCGATCTTCATGTAAGCTGCCTTCACCACGCGGGTTCCGGTACAGTCGCGGAGTTGCACCACCAGCGTGTGCATTCCCAGTTCATCCGGTATCGTCACCGCGCCGCCGAGAAGCCCGCCGTCACCAAACAATACGCCCTTCTCGCCGTCCACAATCGCGGTGGTCTGCAGACCTTCCGCCGGGGTCCTGCCGAAAATGTCGGTCACGGTTTCCGTACCTGACGGGATATAGAACTTCCGGCCGTTCTGGTTATTCTGGCGATAGGCCACGATCGAATAGGGATAGGTATCGCCATTCGTCTTGACGGTCCACTTCAGAGTGAGAGGTTGGCCAGGCTGATACACATACTTATCGCTCCAAAGATACATCGCCAGGTTGGAGGTCAACGCCGGGAATGTCGATGCGTCGCAAGCTACGTTCTGCGCGCGCACCATCGGAGCGGCCGCGTGGGCCGCCGGCATTGCGCATACCACCGCAAGCGCACTCAGAATTCCCCACACGGACAACTGGCCGAGGGTCTTCACGTTCATTCGATACTTCCTTTCATCGTTGCGAAATTGTCGCGGTCGTTAGTGTTTTGCGAACAGCACGGTGTGACGGAGAGCGGCTTCGCGTTCCCCGCCCTAGAACAGCGAGTAAGACAATCCGAGAGAAAAGGTCCGGCCCAGCCGGTACTGCCTCTGGATAATTGGCCGCTGTGTCCACTGATAACGGTTATCGCCAAGGTTCTCGGCATTGAATCGGAACTGCCACTTCCCTGTCTCGGTTAGAGAAAGCTGGTAGACGAAGTCAAGAAACAGATTGCGGTCCTGGTAGATATCCGGCAGGCCGAAAGTACCGACGTCCGTGAGACGGCTCGAAACACTGTTCACATAGAAGCGTGACGTGCTCCGCCATTCCGGCTTCAGCCACTCGGTAATCACGTTGAAGATATAGCGTGACTGGCCCACCAGCGGCCTCTTCTGCGAGGTCAACAAGGTGGCCTGATCCTGGCGCAGCCGGATATCGGAATCGACAAACGTGAAGTTCCCCTGAACGGCGAACTGCCGCAACATCGGATTCACGAACGACAGGTTCTTGCGCGCTTCGAGTTCGAAGCCCGTGTTGAACGCGCCCTCGGCATTCACGTAGGTCTGGCGGAGATCGCTCGCCGCGGCCAGAATGCTTACTTCGATGGGATTCGTGAAGTCCTTGAAAAAGTAACTTGCGGCGACCACCTGATTGCCACCCAGGAACATTTCCCACCGCGCGTCAAAGTTCAACACCTTCGCACGAAGCAGGTTCGGATTACCCTGTGCGACGAACCCGCCGAGCACGTTATTGAAGTCAAACGGCGACAGCTCGCGGAAATCCGGACGCGAAACCGTCTGGCTCACGCTCACCCGGAAATTCTGCCGGGGCGTTAGCGCGTAGATGACGTTGACGCCCGGCATCGGGTCCCGGTTGACCAGACTGGCGCGCTGGCTTGCCGCGTTTGGAATCAGCGGGTCCAGTGTAACCACGCTGATGTCGGCGTCCTCCACCCGCAAGCCGCCGACAATCCGCCACTTTGTGCCAATCGCCAGATCCACCATCGCGAAGCCCGCGAAGATATCCATCGCCGCATCGTAGCGGTCGGTCGCCCGCGTAAACTCCACAAGCTGAAAACCATCCGGCCGGATATTGGCTGAGCTGAAGAGCGTGTTACTCGGCGCCGTGAGTGGCAGTGTGGTCAGCCGCTGGGGAATGAAGCGGAAGCGGCGCGCCTGGAAATCGCGGTCACGGAACGTTCCCCGGAATCCGACTTTCCAGAGCCCGCTCACAATGCCCTTTACAAACGGACGCGAGAAATCCACCTGCGGCTCGTAGATCTTGTCTTGAAGGTCGTTGTAAAATCGCAGCCCGGAAGACCCGAGACTCAGAAACGTGAACTGTCCATTCGGAAGGGGACCGCGGAACACTTCGCGCAAATCGGGTTCGTTGCGGCTCGATCGAGAGTAAGTGAACTGCCACTTCAGCACACTGTTTCCGAGCTTCGCCAGCGCATGGTCGCCCTCCACGCTGGTCGAAAGCAGACTGCGCTCGATCCACCGTAGGCGCTGCGATTGCAGGATCCCGTCGTTACCGCCGTCAAAGCCCTGGAATTCGCGAGCTTCCTTGTCGCTGTCATGCGTCAGCGTATTGCGGAAGACGATCTTATTCGACGCGTTCAGCCGCGTCGCGACATTCAGCACCGCGCCCAGCCGCGCGGACTCCGTATACCCGCGAAAGTCTTCGTAATTCGTAAAGACAACGGGCCGCGTTCCTTCCTGGCGCACATAGCGGTTGATCTCGCTTTGAAACTGCGGGCGGTTCGCGAAGGTAATCGCACCTACCACACCAAATCGCCCGAAGGTACCGCCGCCCACCATCGAGTAACTCTGTTGCGGCCTCTGCGAACTGGTTGCAGTTGGCTCCCAGTTCGGAGCGAAGGACTGTCCGAACTGCTGAAGCTGCTGCGCATTGAACGCCCCCTGAAACAACCGCCGGTCGTCCGGAACCGCGCTTGGAATCGAGCGCGTGCCATCGTCGAAGCCAAAGAAGTCGCGTCCACCGCCGGGATAACTCAGAAACCGGTTGAAGGTGGTGCGCGTGTTGAAACCCATGTTCGCCGACACCCGGAACATCTTCGCCGTGGGAAACTCCACGGTTTGCATTTGCACCAACCCGCCGGCGAACTCACCCGGCATGTCCGGCGTGTAGGTTTTGAGAATCTTGATATTGTCGATCAACTCGGCGGGAAACAGATCAAGCGGCACAACACGCTTCTCGGGCTCCGTGGTCGGAATCATCGCGCTGTTCAGCATCGTGGAGCTGTAACGTTCTCCAAGACCGCGCACATACACATAACCGTTGTCCACCACACTGACGCCCGTTACCTTTTCGAGCGCGGCCGCCGCGTTCGACGCGGTGCTCCCCGAAAGTTCCTCTTTCGACATTCCGTCGCTGACCACCGCCGCCAGTTTGCGCTCCGTCAGCATTGCTTCGGCATTCGCGCCAACGGCCCCAACCTTCTCCACAACATCCACACTCGTCACCAGCGCCTTGTTCGACATGACCGTGCTCGCGTCAGTCACTTCGCCAGCCTTCACTTCCACGTCCTTCACCTCCGTGTCGGCGTAGTTCTCCGCCGTAAACTTGAGGGTGTACTTACCCGGAGACAAATTGAGTTGGAAGCGGCCATCGTTGCCGGATGCCAGGTCACTCCCCTGTCCATCAATCAGGATCTTCGCGCCAATGATCGGACGTGCCGTCTGTCCGTCGAAGACCTGGCCGATGACGGTGCCTTTCTCCTGGGCGTATGCTGCGGAATGAGAGAACGCAAGAATCAACAGAGAAACAATGCGGAAACGTTGCAAACAGTACCCTTTCGTCGCAGGCCCAGCTTTGTAATCCAATCTTCATGTTTGGCCTGCCAGGTCTATGGCCCGCCAGTGGGGGTGTTAGCGCACCACGACCGCGACATTTGGAATGATACTCAGCCAAGTGTTACAAATCGACAACTTTCCCGTGAATATCCTCCGACGGCTTCACAAGCCTAGGCTGCCGCTAAGTGATTGGTTTTGCTGCCTGCAGAAGCGATCATCGCTCAGAATTGCAGCCATTGCGGAGTAACCGGATCGTCATGCTTGCGATTTCGATCCAGTTGCCATCGACATTACAAGCGTGCATGTCGTTGCGGTTACATTTCCGTGAAGCGCACCGATCGTTTTCCGTGCCATCCCGTGCCCGCCGCACACCTTCCACGGGACTGGCCACTCGATCCGCCAGCGGATATACTTGTCGCATGACGCGTATCCTTGTTCTTGCGCTTCTGGCGTGGCCCGCCGCCGCCCAGAGCAAATGGCAGCCTTTGTTCGACGGCAAGACTCTTCGCGGCTGGACCCAATGCAACGGCCAGGCGAAGTACGAAGTGGTGAACGGCGAAATCGTCGGCACCACCGCGGAGGGGAGCCCCAACAGCTTTCTGTGCACCGATCGCGAGTATGGCGATTTCGTCCTCGAACTCGAAGCCAAAACCGATCCGTCGCTCAACTCCGGCATCCAGATCCGGTCTCATAGATACGGCGCGGATGCGAGCGTCATGACCTTCAACGGCGGCCAGTTCGTGCCCGCAAACACCCGGCAGGCCGTGTCCACGGATATCAGGTCGAGATCGCGAATGAGAAGTCGGGTGCGTCCGGCGGCATCTACGATGAGGCCCGCCGCGGTTGGGTCGCCAATATCTCCAGCGATCCCATTGCGAGCAAGGCCTTCAAGGACAACCAATGGAATCGCTATCGCATTGAAGCCACCGGTGACCGCATGCGCGTGTGGATAAACGATGTTCCCTGCGCCGATCTTACAGACTCCATGGATCTGACCGGTTTCATCGCGCTCCAAGTCCATTCCTACAAAGGCGAGAAACCCGCGCAGGTCCGCTGGCGCAACATTCGCATCCAGGACAATGGCCGTCATGCGTGGCGCCCCCTCTGGAATGGGCGCGACTTTGCTGGATGGCTGACACAGGGTGGCGGCGCCTGGACGGTCGAAAACGGAGCGATTCACGCCAAAACAAAGCCCGACGATGCCCGTACCGGCTTCCTTACTTCGAACCGTGCTTTTCGCGATGCAACCGTGCGCGTCAAGTACAAACTTACACAAGGCAACAGCGGCTTCTTTGTAAGAGCTCATCCGGAAACCCACGCAGGTTACGAAGTCGAGATCGATGACGCAAAAGGCTCGGGCGGATTGTTCGAAGTAGGTGGACGCCGCTGGGTGGCGGGCCCGCCCGATAACGCCGCCGTTCGATCGGATGACTGGAATGAATTGACCGCATCGGTTCACGGCAGCCGCATTGTGTTTCACTTGAACGGCGTGAAGACCCTCGACCTCGCGGACGATTCGCAGGGCAGCAAGGAGGGCCGCGTGGTACTGCAAGTCCACGGCAGCCGCCGCCCGACCGAGGTGTGGTTCAAGGACGTGGAAGTCCTCGAAGGCTCAAAGTGAATTAGGCGGATACAATGGCAAAAGGTAGATTCGGAGTACTCGTCAAGCGATCGGATACCGGCGCCCCGGTCGCGGGAGCCAGCGTGCTCGCCATGCGTGTGCCCCCGGCAATGGCAAGCACGGCCGCTGACGGTGTCGCAACCTTTGAGGAGTTGGAAGAAGGCCCCATCACCTTCGCCATCACGGCCCCCGGCTACCGCCCAAAGGGACATGCGGGCACCGTAAACCCGAACAGTTCCAGCTTCACCACGGTACTCCTGGATCCCGCCATTGATATTTATTTCGCAATTTATTACAAAGTTCCCGACGGAGCATTCCGCCGCGCCGCCGAACACTGGAAAGCGGAGCTCAAAACCAAGCCCATCAATCCGGGGACGTCGAAGATCATCATGCATGAAGTAACTACCGCGGCCGAGTTCAAAGCCGCCTGGCAGGATGTCTACAACCAGGCGCAGGCCAAGGGCTCCGGCGTCAAGGACGGACGCGTCTTCAGCCACGCATCGAAGGGCGAAGGCGAGGATGGGCTGGAGTTCAAAGGCGGTGGTGGGGAGGACGGCACCATCTCCAAAGGTGAGTTACAGTCCCTGCCATCGCTGCCCTGGCTTCCCGGCGCCCAGTTGATCCTGCATGGATGTAACACCGGGGTCGCCGCCGCGCGCGGCTGGACGCCCGCCGAAGTGCTCGCCAAATCGCAGAAAGTGCGAACCGTCGGCCAGGCGGGCTATGCTTACTTCTCCCAAAGCTACTCCACCTATGTCGAATGGACGAATTCTTCCACTGTGGTGTATCTTTGGGCCTACAAGCGGGGAAAGAACGGCATGATCGGAGGCGGCGCCCGCATGGAGGGAAAGGAGTTCCTCCCCTGAGTCCGCGCAATGTACTCATTGGACTATCGGTTTTCTGGGCGGCGATCGTCCTCCGGCTGCTCCGTTACCCCGAGAATCACATCGGTTACAACCTGCTTTGGCTGATACCATTGTTTCTCGCCGGCGCCGCGATCGGGTTCTGGCGCCGCGAAACACGCATCGGACGCTGGACAATCGCGGCCTGCGTCGCCACCATGGTCCTGCTCCTTGTGATGTACTTCTTCAACGTGCTGGTGCCGTACGAAGTCTGGCTCCGCCGGGGAATGCCCGACCGCCCCTTCTAACACAGCCGCCCGCGACCCAGACACTACGTAACTGGCTGTAACTTCGCCCTTCGGAGCGGAAGTGGTACACGCCAAAGCCGAACGGAGGTGTCGACTCCCTGGGAATCCACCGCGCCGGCCATGTGTGAGGGAGAAGACGGAGAAGCGCCCGCGGAACCCGTAAGCTGCAGTAGGAAACAGCGGCGGCTGCGCGCACCATTTGCATGATTTCGGGTTTGCACGGGATGGCTACGGCGCGCACGTCCAGCGCTCGGATCGCCATAACGCCGGATTCACCCTGGCGCACACAATCGTGTCGAGGCCTTGCTTGTATCCTCTCGCACGCCCACCGTGAGCACCATTCGAGTACGTTGGCTCAGCAGCGATGACGCGGGAGGTTGCCAGGCTGCGGATCAGGCCAGCGGCCTTTCCCTACCGCCCAGATTCGGAAACCGCGGACTCCGGCGTTTCGGCCACTTCAGCCATGCGTTTCATGAGGGAGCTTCCCGCCCCCTTCGCCACTCGTCGCAGTCCGGCGTGCCGGATCGAGAACCCGTACAGCACAAGTGGGCGCCTACGCTGCCTGCGCCACGCTCGTTCCTACCGGCGCACGAAGTGCGTATTGCGTGCGCGCGAATCATGTGCCACGCAGTTTCAGGGGTTGCGCTTCTTGAAGAGCGTTGGCGGGCGGCGTTTGCGAACCGGCTCCTCCAGGGGAGCAGCGGGTTGCTGCACTTGTTGCGCCGGCTGCGACTGCTGCGGGCCCTTCACCACAATTCTGCCCTGATGCTTCACGGTCAGCGTGCGCTCAAAGAACACCGTCCCGTTTGGCGCCGCAAGCCGAACCTGGTGGTCGCCGGCCGGCACCTGCAACTCGGCGGGCGGCCGCACGGAGGCTTCCTGCCCATCCAGAAAGATCGTCGCGCCCCGCAACGATTCATCAAAGGCAATCACCCCCTGCTGGCGTTCGAGAACAATCGCCAAGCTCCCCGGCCCGGGTAAGTCGAAAGGCGAAGTTACTTCCCGGTGGCCGGTCAGCATCGCTCTCACGGTGTGCGCGCCCGCAAGAAACTCCTTCTCGCAGGGACTTACGCAAGTAACTTCGGGGTTTCCATCAAACACCAACACCGCGCCGGGGGGCTGAGTGACCACGCGCATCCGGATCCTCGGCGGCGCGGGTTCAGGCGCCGGCTTCGGAGGCGAAGGCTCTGCCTTGGCCGCCTCTACGGGCTTGACGGGCTCTGGTTTGGCCGTTTCCCTGGGCTTTGGGGCGATATCCCGCGCGGCGGACCTCGCCTCGGCGACCGGAGCAGCGGGCCGGGCAGGCTCGCCCGTGGATACCGCGCGAGCGGCCGGTGTCCCACCACTTGCCGGCGGCGGTGGATCCAAAGGCGCCGCGGGCGGCGCGGGAGGACTCGCTTCCCCTCGGCGCGCAACCGCGCTCTCCGATGAAGCAGAGCGGCGCTGCAAGGCGTACCATCCGCCTCCCAGTAGAACGAACGTCATCACGCCCGCCAGCACAGGCCTCCAAGAACTGCTACCCTTCGACGCGACAGGAACCTGCACGGTGACGGTTTGATGCGGCGAAGGCGCACCCGTTGGCGCGGCATACCGGGCGCCCGCACCCAGCACCAGTCCTCGCTGAAGCGCCTCCTGAAGCTCGGCCACAAACCCGCTACAACTCGGAAACCGCTGTGCCGGGTCCTTGGCAAGGGCGCGTCCGAACACGCTATCCACGGCATCCCCAAGCCCTGTGGACGGCATCGGATCCTGAAGGATCTTGAAGATTAGCGACGTGATGGCCTCGGCGTCGAATGGCTTGCGTCCCGTGAAATACTCATAGGCCATCACCGCCAGCGCGAACTGGTCGGTTTGCCCGTTCACCGCCTCATCCTTGATCTGTTCCGGAGCCATGTAGCCTGGAGTGCCCAGGAAGCCTGCGGCGTACGTGGTCTTGCGCCCGCTCACCCGGGCCAGCCCGAAATCCGTCACCTTCGCCAACCGGTCGCGAGTGACCAGCACGTTCGCCGGCTTCACGTCGCGATGGATCACGCCCGCGCCGTGCGCGTAATCGAGCGCCGCCCCCACCTGCTGAAGGATGTTGGCGAAGAGAGCGCGATCCACCGCTTTCGCTCCCAGCAACACCGACAGCGGCTGTCCCTCGACATACTCCATGACGAGGCACGTCGCGCCATCCTGCTCCACGGCGTCATACACCTTCACGATGCCTGGATGCGACAGCAGTGCGGCGGAGCGCGCTTCGCGGATCAACCGGTCGCGCAGCACGGCTTCCTGCCCGGGATCGCTCAACATCGAGATATTCACCGTCTTGATGGCGACCGGACGGCCGATAGTAGGGTCGGCGGCGAGATAGACGATACCCATGGCGCCCCGCCCCAACTCCCGGTCAATCTCGTATCGTCCGATGCGCATCTCTACTCAACACTAACGCACATCCCACTCCCGCGGAAGAAGAAGCGCGACCGGATCGCGATCAAGCCGGTGTTTGCTGCGTTTCCATACTTCTGCAAGTTCCAGCCCGCCCCTACTGTGCCCGCTGATGCTTCAACCACTCGTCATACGCGTGAGGCCGCGGACCAGTGTACTGAATCGTATCGAAGAACTCCGCTTGCCCCAGCGCACGAGGATCGCCCTCGGCTCGCAGTGTCTCGTTCATCTTCGCCTGCAGCTTGCGCTTGGTCGCGGCGAGATTCAAATCGGTGGCCAGATTGCGAACACACTCCGCATCCGCCTTCAAGTCGTAGAGTTCCTCTGCCGGCCGCTTACCGAACGAAAGCCGGTAGTATTCATTGAAACTGCTGGTCAGGAAATCCTTGGTCGGGCTCGCATCGCAGTTGCGATAGCCGGTCTCCGGATTACCCACCGGCCAGCGATCCGGCTCGTAATTGCGCACGTAGAGATACTCGCGTGTGCGAATGGCGCGCACGGGATAGCCCTGATCGTTCGGCCTGCCGAGATCGTGCCGCTCCTTGCAGATGATCATGAAGTCGCGCGAGGCATCGACAACTCCAGCGCGGTTCGACTTCAAGACATCGAGAAAGCTCTTGCCCGTCATGGTGGGCGCGGGCTTCATGCCGGCGGCCTCCAGGAACGTCGGCGCAAGATCACGGAAGTTGATGAAGTCGTCCACCACGCGGCCGCCCTGGAACGTGTTGCCCCAGCGCACGGCCAGTGGAATGTGGAAGCCATCCTCATAGATCTGGCCTTTCACGCGCGGGAACGGCATGCCATGATCCGACGTAACGACGATGAGCGTGTTGTCGAGTTCGCCGATTCGTTCCAACTGTGCCAGCGCCTTGCCAAAGTGCTGGTCCATCCATTCCACTTCCAGCGCGTAATCCAGCATGTCGTTTCGAATCACGCGATTGTTCGGATAATACTTCGGTAACACCACTTCGGACGGATTGCGGCCCGCGCGCTCACCGGAGCCCATTTCATAGGCGCGATGCGGCTCCTGAGTTCCAAGCCAGAAACAGAACGGCGTGTCCTTCGGGCGCGCCGCCAGGAAGTCCTCGAAGTTGCCGGCGTAGTCGCGATTCGAGATTCCCTGATATGGCGGCTTCAGCGTGCGCTTCTGATATTCGTGGCCGGCGGGATTGTGCGGCCAGCCGGTGGAGCGGAAGTCGCCCGGGCCCCAGCCCTTGCCCGTGAGCCCGACGTGATAGCCGGCCTTTTCCAGCAGCGTGGGATACACTGCGAAGTCATTCGGAAAGATCGAGAAGTGATTGATGGCTTCCTTCAGTTGCCAGGAGTTGCGTCCGGTGAGGATCGTGGCACGGGAGGGCGAACACTTGGGATTCGACGTGAAGCAGTTGGTGAAGAGCACGCCTTCGCGCGCGACGCGATCGAAGGCCGGAGTCTTGATCCAGTTGGTTCCATAGGCGCCGGCGTGGCCGCGTCCCCAGTCGTCGGCAATCATGAAGAGGATGTTGGGGCGCTTGCCAGGTCTTGCAGAACCCTGTTGAGCGGAGCCTGATTGTGCAGTGCCGTGTTGCGCCAGTGGCCAGGCCATCGCAGCGGCGGCGCGGAGCAGATCTCGCCGGTTGAGCTTCATACAGGGACATCCTTTCACAGCCCGTACCGTCAGGTAAAGGGCGCCAGGTACACGGTATTCATTGGTAGACTCAGGCGAAGCTCCGGAACCTGTCACTGCGCGAGACTCCGAGGCACATCCAAGGTGACGCCGACCCCAGGTCTGCCCGCGGATCCATCTACGCCGCTCCAACTACTTCGGGTTCCGGTTTCAGAATGAGGCCAACGGCAATCAGTTCCATTTTGGCTACGGCAGAATGGACGTAGGATCCGCAGCGACCATTCGGACACTGGTCGGGGTCTGGTACGAGGATCAAGCGGAAGTCGGCATCACGGTCGGCGCAACCAGTTCCGATATCCCCGAACCATCCACCGCCGCATTACTGGCTCTCGGGGCGGCCGGTCTGGCTGCGCTCCGCGCCCGCCGCCGTACCGCCGCTTAGGTGCCTCGCCTTCTCCTCATCGGGTGGGATGCGGCCGACTGGAGCATCCTGACCCCTTTGCTCGACACCGGCCGGCTCCCGAACCTGGACCGTCTCCTCCAGCGCGGTGTGATGGGCAATCTTGCGTCGCTCCAACCCTGCCTCACGCCCATGCTGTGGACTTCGATCGCGACCGGTTGCACGGCCGACGCGCATGGTGTACTCGGCTTCGTTGAACCTCGGCCCGACGGCTTGGGTGTCATTCCCTGCGGGCGCCGCAACTGGCGGCGGAAAGCCCTGTGGAATATCCTCGCCGAGCACGGCTTCCGATGCTCCGTTGTCGCCTGGCCCGTCTCGCATCCCGCCGAGACCGGCCCCGGCTTCTTCGTCTCCGAGCGCCTGCACGACTTCGCCCCGGGCTCTGTCCATCCCGCCCACCTGGAGACCACCGTGGCCGGTCTCCGGCTCAGTGCCAGCGAACTCACCCCCTCCGATATCGCCTTCCTCGTGCGCGATCCGGCCGCCATCCACCCCCAGGACCCGCGGCCCTGGCAACTTGCGCAACTCTTCGCCGCGTGCGCTACGGTGCACGCCGCCGCCACGTCCCTGGCCGAATCCGAACCCTGGGACTTCTTTGCCGTTTACTACGAGACACTCGACCGCGCCGGCCATGACTTCATGCAGTACCGCGCTCCCCGCATGCCGCATGTCTCCGAGCCCGATGCGCACCACTACGGCGACGTCATGAACTCCTTCTACGAGTTTCACGACGCGATGCTCGGCCGCTGGATGGAACTCGCCGGTCCCGATACCTATCTGCTGCTGGTCTCCGATCATGGCTTCCAGACTGGAGCCGCCCGGCCCGTCCAGGCCTCCCACCAGGGCGTCATCGCCGCCGAGGGCGCCGAATGGCACCGGATGATGGGCGTTTTCGTGCTGGCCGGCCCCGGTATCAAGCAGGATGAGCGCGTCTACGGCGCCACGCTCCTCGATATCGCGCCTACCGTGCTGCACCTCATGGGACTGCCCACTGCGCAGGACCTGCCCGGCCGCGTCCTTAACGGCGTGCTCGAATGTCCCGGGCCCATCGGCGTGATCGCATCGTGGGAATCACCGGAGACTGCGCCGGCTCCGCTGGAGGTTCCGCGCGATGGGGAGGCCCATGCGGCGTCCCTACGCAGCCTCGTCGATCTTGGCTATCTCGCGCCAGAGGCAATCCGCGGAGTGGAAGCGGCGCAACTTGCCGAACGCGAGGCGCTGTTCAACCTCGCCTCGGTCCATCAACACCACGGGCGCAACGAACAGGCGCTCGATCACATTCAACGCCTCTGCCAGCTTGCCCCTTTCACGGCGCGTTATGAGATCTCCCGGCTCACCGTGCTTTCGGCTCTGTCGCGCCACGCCACTGTTCTCGAACATGTGGCGAACCTCGAAACCCATGGCTACGGCCATCGCGCCATGCACCTGTTCGCGGCCGTCGCGCTTGCTGGTCTCGGGCGCGACGCCGAAGCGGAAGCCCGTTTTCAGGCCGCAGTCGCGGCAGATCCAGGCAACGCGGCGGTCCACCAGGTGCTCGGGGATTACCATGCGAACCGTGGCCGGCCCGATCGCGCGGTCGCGTCGTATCAAGAGGCGGTTGTGCTTGATCGGGATAACGCCCGCGCGCATGCGGGCCTTGCGGCGGCCTACCTCGAACGCAACGACTACGATTCCGCCGCCCAATCGGCACTGGCATCTCTGCAATCCGTCTTCTTCAATCCGATCGCGCACTTCCGCCTCGGCCAGCCCGAGGATGCCGTCAACGCATTTCTGCACGCGGTCGACCAGTCGCCGGCGTTCGGCGAAGCCCACCTTCGTCTTTCGGATCTGTATCTGGAATTGGGCGATGGTCTTCGCGCCGCTCAGCATCGGCAGAAGGCGCTCGCCTCATGAGCTTGGGTTTGTCGCCCCACGTCGCCTCGCAATCGCCCGCCGATTCACTTACAATAACTCCAAATGCCCGAAAACTCCGCGCTGGCGATCCAAAATATCGATAATTCGCGGACGTTCCAACTCACCCGGGCCGCCGACGCCAAGCCCACCACGCCTGTCGAGATCCCTTCCCCCTACGAGTTCCCCGTCGCCAACCGGCCCAACTCGAACCTCATGGCCGAACTCCGCTGGTATCTCGAGTCGTTCCTCGACTACCCCTACCACCCCGAAACCGTCCACGCCGAAAACGTCCTCGACTCCCTCAAAGCCTGGGGCACGCAAGCCTTCAACGCCCTCTTCGACCGTCGCGACGCCGGCACATGGCTCGCCGCCGCCACCTCGCTCCAGATCCGCAGCGACGATCCGCGTATCCTCTCCTGGCCCTGGGAGGCCCTCTACGATCCGCTGAACGGCTACCTCGCCCACCATCGCCACGTCCAGCGCTGTCTCAACCGAATCGACGACCCGCTCCCGCTCCCCAACCTCCCCACCGATCGCGTCAACATCCTCCTCGTCGTGGCGCGGCCCTATCAGAACGACGTCGCCTACCGTTCCATCGCCCGTTCCCTTGTCGAGATCATCCGCGCGCAGGGCCTCCGTGCGCACGTCGATCTCCTCCGCCCGCCCACCTTCGATCAACTCCGAGCCCACCTCCGCGCCCATCCCGGCTATTACCACATCCTCCACTTCGATGGCCACGGCGGCTATGGCGACAGCAACGGCGAGTACTCGGCGCACAAGTACCAGGGCCGCCAGGGCTGCCTCGTTTTCGAAGACGCGAAGGGCGAGCCCGACCCGCAGACCGCCTCCGACCTCAGCACGCTTCTCAAGGAACACGCCGTGCCCGCGGTGGTGCTGAACGCCTGCCAGTCGGCGATGCTGGATGACCGTGCCGAAGACGCGTTCGCCTCCGTCGCTACGGCACTCTTGCGCAGCGGCATGCGCAGCGTGGTCGCCATGGCCTATTCGCTCTACGTCAGCGGCGCGAAGGTCTTTCTTCCCGAGTTCTATCGCGGCGTGTTCGCATCCCGGAATGTCGCGGAGGCGGTACGCCGTGGCCGCCAGCAGATGCTCTCCAACAAAGGGCGCATGTCTTCGCGCGGCACCTTCCCGCTCGAAGACTGGCTGCTGCCCGTGCTCTACCAGCAGCAGCCTTCCGAACTGCCCTTCTCGGCCGACGCCGCACCCGCGCTGCCGGAGGAACCCGTCTCGCGTCTGCCGCCGGAGGTGCGCGATCACATCGATCGCTACGGCTTCATTGGCCGCGATGACGCGCTGCTCAAGTTGGAACGGGCGCTCCATCGCAAGACGCCTGCGATCCTCATCCACGGTCTGGGGGGCGTCGGCAAGACGTCGCTCGCGAGAGGCTTTCTCCGCTGGCTCGATGAGACCGGCGGCCTCGATGCCGCGCTCTGGCTCGACTTCCGCGACATCCGCACCGCCGAGTACGTCATCGACCGGATCGGCGAGCGGCTCTATGACGAGAACTTCCGCCTCGCCAAGGACAAGCTCAAGCACATCGCGCACGCCTGCCGCCAGCAGCGCCTGATCGTGGTTTGGGACAACTTCGAGACCGCCAAGGAGAACCTCACGCCGGAGGATCACTCGGCGTTGCAGCGGCTGCTCGACAGCATGCGCGGTACACGGGCCAAGGTCGTCATCACGAGCCGCTCGAAGGCGGAGGAGATCGGTACCGAGCGGCGCTTCCTGTTGGAACTCGGCGGCTTGGACGGCGAGGAGCGCTGGGACTACTGCGAGACCATCCTCACTGAACTGGGGCTCAGAATTGACCGCAACGATCCCGCCTTGCACGAACTGATGAAGCAACTTGGCGGACACCCGCTTGCGATGCGCATGCTGCTGCCGAAACTCGAATCCATGTCGGCGCACGAAATCGGGAACGCGCTGCGCAGCAACCTTCAGGATCTCGGTTTGGAGGAAGGCGAAACCCGTCTCTTCGCGACCTTGCGTTTCGTGGAGCAGGGGCTCACACCGGAACTGCGGCCGCTGCTCGCGCTCGTCGGGTTGCATGAGGGCTACGTCGACGCGGACTATCTGGAGGCGATGGCAAAGCAGGTCGATGCTGAATGGACCCGCGCGAACATCGATCGGCTGTTGGCCGAGTTGGGTAACGCGGGCATCGTGAAGGACGGCGGGAACGCGGTCTTCGAGATGCACCCGCTCCTGACCAGCTACCTGCGCTCGCTGCCGGCGCTGGTGTCCGAGCCCTGCCAGCGCGCGTTCGTCGATGTCATGGGCCGCCTCGCCGACCACCTTACGCCTCGCCCGCTCCACGAACAACGCCGTCCCTTCCTCCTCTTCGGTCCGAGCTTCCATCACGCCCTGGCGCTGTCGGAACGCTTGGCTATCGACCAGCCTTTCGCCGCGCTCACCCAATCCCTGGCCCTCTTTGCGCAGAACTCCGGCCGCTGGACCGACGCTTCGAAGCTGTTTGCACAGTTGGAACGGCACCGCTCCGCGCGTGGAGACGCGAACGGGCAGGCTGGAGCCCTCCACCAACTCGGCATGATCGCCCAAGAGCGGCGCGACTTCGCCACCGCTCGCGACTGGTACCTCAAATCCCTCGCCATCAAAGTAAAACAGGGCAACCTCCACGGCGCGGCCATCAGCTATCACCAACTTGGCATCATCGCCCAAGAGCAGCGCGACTTCGCCACCGCTCGCGACTGGTACCTCAAGTCCCTCGCCATCTCAGAGAAACAGGGAATCGACCACATCGCGGCAAACACCTATGGCCAACTTGGCATCATCGCCCAAGAGCAGCGCGACTTCGCCACCGCTCGCGACTGGTACCTCAAATCCCTCGAAATCAAAGAAAAACAGGGCAACCTCCACGGCGCGGCCAGCACCTATCACCAACTTGGCAACATCGCCCTAGAGCAGCGCGACTTCGCCACCGCTCGCGACTGGTACCTCAAATCCCTCGCCATCAAAGAAAAACAGGGCAACCTCCACGGCGCGGCCATCTCCTATCACCAACTCGGCATGGTCGCCGAAGAGCAGCGCGACTTCGCCACCGCACGCGACTGGTACCTCAAATCCCTCGAGATCAAAGAAAAACAGGGCAACCTCCACGGCGCGGCCTCAACACAGGGCCAACTCGGCATCCTCGCCGCCATGGAGGGCGACTTCGAGCAAGCCGCCCAAAGGCTCATCCGCGCCATCACCGGGTTCGTCCAATCCAACGCCCTCCACGAAGCACAAATCAGCGTCGATAACTTTGTCCTTGCTTACCGCGAAGCCCCGGACGACCTCAAACCCAAACTCAAGTAACTCTGGGAACAAAGCAACCTCGGCCCCTTCCCCGACCAACCCAACTCCTAACAGGTACAACTTCCGTTGCAGAATTGATCCGGAGGCGAAGGTCGCCAAACGGCAGTGGTGATAGCACGTGCTACCTTTGGATCTGAGACTGAGTCGGTGGAGAATTCGAGAGTAAGATCTTCTCAAGCTACGATCCCAATGGCGATCGGGGGGCGCAGAATCCATCGTGCGCTGAGTCGAAACCCGCAGACAGCCGGGCAACCGTTGCGACGGCGACTCGCGTCATGCACCGGGCACTGTGCGCCGAAGGGCGGATCGTCCATGCAATATTGCATATCGGGCCCCGGAGCGCTATCATGAGGAGGTGGCGCTTCCTCGCCTACCATACAGAGGATGGAGTCGATGTCATCCAGAATGGTATGACAGCCAGGAAGCAGCAGTACGCGCCAGTTTCGATGCCGCTCTCTTTCGCTTGGTACCCCATTTCACAAGTTCGGCAACGTATCGGCGGGAAGCCCTCAGCATCAGCAGCCAGCGATCAGTGCAGAGGTTTGGCTGACCGCTGATCGCTTAAAGCTGATAGCTCGGCCGCGAATACAACCCAAGCGATGCATTCGACACCGCCCTGAAGTACAAACGGCAGTTGGAACAAGGAAGGGGGACGCTTCATGATTACTTCTGATACCCTGTGGCGTAAGTTGCGCGAAAAGCCGTATCGCGAGCAGTTCGCCGCCACCCAGGTCAAGAGCGGAATTCCGTTTCAGATACGCGCCATCATGAAGAACCGCGGGCTCTCTCAGGAGGATCTCGCCGCACGGGCGGGCTTGACCCAGGGAGTCGTCTCGCGGGCAGCGAACCCCTCCTACGGGAATCTGACCCTCAACACCATTCTGCGCATTGCGGCCGGCCTCGACGTTGCCTTTGTTGGTTACTTTGTGCCGTTCAGTGAGTTAGCCAATTGGTACACCACTTTGTCCGAACGGGATATCTGCCCCGCTACGTTCGCCGAGGAAGATGCGCAGTACACGCTCCGATGTAACTCGTTCAGCGCTGGCTTGCTTCGGCCGATGCCAGCATTGA
>JAEUQE010000196.1 GCA_016789785.1 Bryobacterales bacterium | reverse complement strand
GGATGGGCGGCTCAAGACGATCGGACGAGCCGGGTTGGCGGGCCCATGCTGCTACCAGAAGTGGGTGGCGACGATCTCCGGAGGCCCGGGTGTGTTTCCGATCACGCGCGTATGGAGAATTGCCTGGAAGCTGAGTTGTTCCCAACCTTCCGGCGCCTTGCCGAGTAACCGCCGCAAGAGATCCGGTTCCACGATTAGCTCGACCGCGCTTTGGGTTCCGAATGTGGTGAAACCGGCGGCAATCAGCAATGGCTGGCCCGTTTGGGAGTGAAATACTCTCGATACCATGCCATAGTCCTCCAGTGTGCGGCCATCCGGTGTGTACCGGGGCATCAGCCATTTGCGGCCGGGCGTCTTCGAGTCGACGATTGCGCTGGCGCCGTTCTCGTTGGTGAACCGGAACCGCATGTCTTTGTTCATCTCAATCGTCCATCGCGAGGAGAACGCGCCGAGCAGCACCGCGGGTTGTGCGCGCAAATCGGAAAAAGTGGATTCGTCACCCGCCTTGACGGTGATGGGATGTCCCATGGAGGATACGAGCGCGGAGATCCGGGCCGCCGCAACTGCCGCGCCCATGCCAACCACGTCATCGCGGGCGACGAACTCGCCAGGATCAAGCCGGTAGACCGTTCTGCCCCGGCCGTCGATGCCTGACACGGTTGCATCGCGCAGGGTTCGCCCGTTGGCGGGTCCCATGAGTCTCATCCCAGGAACGCAGATCAGAAGCGGCCTTCCGGCGGAGAGCATGGGCTGCCAAAGGCGGTCGACTTCCGGCGGGCGGTTCCACAGCACACCCATCGCGATCGCCCCGGCGAGGAGGAGGAACCCGGCTAGCCACGGCGCCAGTTTGCGAACGCGTTGGGGACGAGGAGCGGCGGATTGCGGCAAGGTCGCCGCCCGATAAAACTCCGGGACGTAGCTGCCAACCGGCAGGTCGATGCGGATGGATTCCGATGCGCCTTGGCTTTCGTAGTAGCGGGCGAGACGTCCTCTCACCTCCGCTGCTTTGACGCGCACCAGCGAGTCCTGAGCGGGATTGAAATCCACGCCTCTGCCAAACACGTCAACCGCGACCGTTCGTTCTTTGATGGAGTCGCCCGCGCCTTCCAGTACTCTTCGCACAACGTAGCGGAGGAACTCCTGGCAGCGGCGGCTCTGGCGGAACTCCGCGGCTTCCAGCAGACGCTCCAGATGCGCCTCGACTTCGCCCGCGGCCGGCGAGGAAGGGACTTCGGCGTGGAGTTTGGCGTTGCGAGCCATTTTGCGTTTAAAGCCCTGCAACACGTTATATCACGTCTGTAACGGGATGCCAGGCGTTTTGTAACCGATTGATTCCAAGAGCCATTCTCCGCCCCATACCGTCATTCACACGCAATTACGTTTCCAACCATCTGAGACTGGACTACTCTCGATTCCGGACTCCCATGACCACGAAGATCTGTGTCTCGCTTTTCCCGATCGTGCTGGCCCTTGGGCTCACGTTGATGCCTCTCCATGGACAGCAGACCACGGGCGCTCTGACCGGTGAGGTTTCGGACGCCTCGGGCGCCGCTGTTGCAGGCGTCAGGATCGAAGTGCGCAACGTCGAAACAGGCTTGGTGCAGCGGCAGGATACCACCACGCTGGGCACCTTCGCCTTCAACCTGCTTCCGTCCGGCACCTACAGCATGCGATGTTCGAAGGCGAGTTTTCAGGAGAAGCTGATCAAGGAAATCCGGATTGAGGTCAACCGCACGCTTCGGCTCCCGGTGACGATCGAGATCGGAACGGTGGCTCAGGCGATGGAGGTCACCGCCTCGACGGCGATGGTGGATGTCACTTCGGCGAAAGTCAGCACCAATGTCGAGAAGCGCTACGTCACGGAGTTGCCCTCGAACACGAGAAACGTCCTCACCTTCGCCGAGCTTGCTCCGGGCGTTCAGATTGTCCGGCCGGCCTCGCAGGTCACCAACATTGAGGGCTCTTACGCGCGGGTAAACGGGCTTCGGCAGGGAGCAAACGTGTTCTATCTGGACGGAAGCGATAACTCGGGTTCCTTCCGCAATGGCGCACTGCAATTCCCAAATCCGGATACCGTCCAGGAGGTGCAGGTTTCCACCGCCAACACGTCGGCCGAATTCGGCAAGCAGCCGGGTGGAGTGATTAACGTGATCACTAAGTCAGGAACGAATCAGTTCCACGGATCGGGATTCTATTTCTTCCGCGACGAGGCCTTGAATGCCAACACGTGGGCCCGCAATCTGACGGGGACCTCCCGCGCGCCAGACAAGATCAAGCAGGTGGGAGGCACTTTCGGGGGACCGGTCCGCAAGGAAAAGACTTTCTTCTTCGGCTCCTACCAGCACTATCGCGATGAGACTCCAGGTTTCCAGAACAATGTCCAATTCCCGACGCGTGCCGCGATCTCGGGAGACTTCAGCCAGTTTTCCAGGCCGCTCTATGATCCCGATACGGGAGCACCGATCCCCGGCAATCGCATTCCGGCGCGCCTACTTGATCCCGTGGCGGCGAGGTTGGCCGAACTGATTCCGACGGTGTCCAATCTGGGCGACCGGTTCATCTGGAACTACGCGAGTCCATTGCGGAGCAACGAGACACTTCTGAAGATCGACCATTATTTCACCGATCGCCATCAGGTCCAGGGATCGTGGCTTCACACCTGGGGGGAGACGACACTTCCCGCGCCCACCGCGCAGGCCAACGTTCCAGGCTTTGGGCCACAGGTGAACTCGAACAGCCAGGACACGGCCTCGATCCGGCATACGTGGGTCGTGTCGCCGGTGACGATGATCGAGTCCAGATTCTCGCTCTCGCGCCTGTTGGTGGACCGGAACAACGCGGCTGCGGGCCGTAACCTCGCCGACTTCGGGGCCAACTGGCCGTCGGTGGCGGAGGGCGCGCGGAAATATCTTCCCCAACTCACGGTGTCCGACGGGTTCCAGACCGCGCAGGGCAATCTGGGGAAATTCGATCAACCGAACTACCGCTTTGGCTCGACTGTAAGTTCCGTCCGCTCGAAGCATAACCTGCGATTTGGGGGGGAGGCCCAACGCAACGCCGTCTCGCAGTTCAACGATCAGGACAACAGCCGCTTCACCTTTGACGGCCGGTCGGCTTCGCGCGCCGCGGGAGCGAATCCGGCGGGGATTGGAGTGTTCGGATATGCGCTCGCGGATTTCGTGATGGGCCGGGCGGCCAGCTTCAACGCGATTGGCATTCGGGACTACTCGATCCATAACTGGGCTTACTTCTTCTTCGCGCAGGACGAATTCCGAATCACGCCCCGCCTGACACTTACGCCTGGCCTGCGGTACGAGTTCTACACGCCGTCGCGTGAGAAACGGAACAAGCTCTCGAACTTCCTGTTTGGGCATCGTTCCACGTTGTATCCGAACGCCCCGCTGGGCCTCAGTTTCCCTGGCGATCCCGGAATCCCGGACGGACTGTACGAACAGGACCGAAACAATCTCAGCCCGCGTCTTGGCCTTGCCTACGATCCGTTCGGAACCGGCCGCACGGCGATTCGCGCGGGCTTTGGAGTCTACTACGCTTACCTTGCCGTGCAGCCTGTGATGACTTCGGCGGAGCAGGTTCCCTGGAATCCCTCGGCAACCGGAGGCGAGACTCGCAACCTGCTTGATCCGTGGGGTACCAGCCGGACGATCATCCATCCGCGCCCTCCGACACCGTTCAGTACCGACGTGTCACGTTTCACTTATCCCGCGGTGATTGCCGCGCGTGGCTTTGATCCCAATCTCAGCACGCCCTATACGCTTCAATGGAACTTCACACTGCAGCATGAGATCCGGCCCGGCGTGGCTGTGCAGGCGGGCTATGTCGGGAACCGGGGCAAGAAACTGATCGAACTGGTGCAAGTGAATTCCGCCGCGTGGGCGCCGAATGCGACGCTGACGAATATCCAATTGCGGCGTCCGGTGGCAGGCTACTCGGACATTGGCCTCAACTCGACGCGATCGCTAAGCTGGCACGACTCTCTCCAACTTGTCGCCGACATCCGCACCAGCCAATCCTTCGTCTCACGATTCACCTATGTCTATGGGAAGAGTTTCGCCACCGTCGATGAGGATCTCGGATTCGGCACGCCGAACTCCGCCAACCCGCTGAACCTGAACAACGACAAGGCAATCAATTCGCCTGTTCATGTGATGCGCTACAACTTCGTGTACAGCCTGCCGGCGCTTTGGACCCGAGGCAGTGCCGCATCGCGTTTCCTGGATGGCTGGCAGGCATCCGGGTCGCTGTCCATCAGTTCCGGTAACCCACTGAATGTGATACTTGGCGAGGATTGGAACCTGGACGGCATCAATGTAGGCGACCGGCCGGACCGGGCAGGGCCGATTCGATATCTGACTGGCTCAAAGGACCAACGGGCGGCATCCTTCTTCGACCGGTCGGCATTCACATTACCGGCCATCCGAAATACCTTCGGCAGTCTGTCGCGCAATGCGCTGTTTGGTCCCGGCCAGTGGAATACGACGGCAGCTCTGGTGAAGAGCTTTCCCGTGCGTGAGCGGCTGGCAGTCCAGTTTCGCGCCGAGGCATTCAATCTCTTCAACCACAACAACCTGGATGCGCCAAACACCAACATGCGAAGCGCGGACTACACCCGCATTCTCACGCGGTCCGGAAACCGGACGATGCAACTCGCCCTGCGGATGTCGTTCTGACGCCTCGGCACAAGTGCCAGTGCGTGGAAAGCGCGGCAATCAGGAGTCAGGCATGGAGTCCACGTTCAACGTGAAAGCGTTTCGGGAGATCACCCGCCGCCGGTGGCTTTCGGCATTCACCGGCGGAGCACTCGCCACGCAGGCCGCCGCCCGGAATTGGAACGTCATCCTGGTGGTGGCCGACGATCTCGGATGGCGTGATCTCGGCTGCTACGGGCACAAGTTCCACGAGACGCCCCATCTGGATCAACTGGCGCTGGAAGGGACCCGCTTCACAAACGCGTACTCGGCGTGTCCTGTGTGTTCGCCTTCAAGGGCCGCGTTGCTTACCGGCAGGTATCCGGCGCGGATCGGTCTGACGGACTTCATCCCCGGCCAGCGTCCGCGGCCGAGACCAATGTTTCCCGCACCGTTTCTGCAGCAACTGCCGCACGAGGAGGTGACCCTGGCGGAGATGCTAAAGCCCGCAGGATATCGCACGGCCAGTATCGGGAAATGGCATCTCGGGAATGAGACGTTCTATCCGGAATCCCAGGGCTTCGACAGCAACTTTGCGGGCACGATCGATGGACTGCCAAAATCTTACTTTGGTCCCTTCCATCTGCCGGGAATGGATCGCGGCACCGCGGAGGATTTCCTCACCGTGAAACTCTCCGAGGCTGCGGAGCGATTCATTGATGCTTCCCACCGGGATCCTTTCTTTCTCTATATGCCGCATTTCGCCGTACATTTCCCTTTTCAGGAGCGGGCAGCGTTAATTGAGAAATACCGGCGGAAAGGCAACGGAAAAGATTCGCACAGCGCCGTGTATGCCGCGATGGTGGAAAGTGTGGATACGGCGATGGGGCTGCTTCGAAGCCAGTTGGAACGGCTGAAGATCGCGGACCGCACCGTGATCGTGTTTACTTCCGACAACGGCGGGCTGCGCTTCGAGGGCAAGTCCCAACGGCCCGCCACGGACAATGCTCCACTACGTTCGGGCAAAGGCCATCTGTACGAGGGAGGGATTCGTGTCCCGCTCATAATGCATATGCCAGGGCAGAAGGTCCGCGGTACAAGCGGAGAACTCGTCTGCGGGATTGATGTCGTACCCACACTGCTTGATGTGATGGGGATGGCAGCCGGACGCGCTGCGCCACGCGTGGACGGCATCAGTCTCGCGCGCACGGTCGCTTCCGGAGCGAGGATGAAAACCAGACCACTGTTCTGGCACTATCCTCACTACAGCAATCAGGGGGGCCGTCCCAGCGGCGCGGTGCGTTGGAAGGAGTGGAAGCTGATCGAGTTCTTCGAGGACTCCCGTCTGGAGTTGTTTCATCTGGAGGAAGATCCCGGTGAACGGCGGAACCTGGTGGAGCGCGAGCCGCGAAAGGCGAAGGAGTTGCATGCCCTGCTGCGCGAATGGCGAACAGAGGCGGCCGCTCGCATGCCGTCGCCAGACCCGGACTTCCGGCCCGAGGACGCCCAGACCTGGAGTGGCGCCGAGCCGAAGACCGAACCCGTCTGAACCTGCGGGAAGATCTACAGACAGAGGCTGTCGCACTTCGCAGGCTGATATACTGATGTTGCCCCGCGTCCTGACGTTGCCGTCATGGAGGTCAGCCGTGTCTTTCCGCCCTAACTTCATTCTGTTATGCGCTTCGCTCCCTCTCATTGCGCAGGTTCCCCGCGATTTTCCCGCAGGCTACCGATGGGAAGTACTCACCATTCCCAATAGCGCTGCAACTGGTATCAGCAACAACGGATTTCTTACTGGTTACTACACGCTCAACGACAGGACACGAGGATTCGTGCGTAACCCGGCCGGGGTTACTCAGGACGTCGACTATCCGGGCGCCCAATCCACACGTCCCGAGGCCGTGAACAATGGCGGCGTTGTCGTGGGAAGTTACACCGATTCTTCCGGCAAAACACGCGGGTTCATCCGGGCCTCAAGCGGCGCGTACACCAGCTTTGAGTTGCCCGGAGCGCTGTCCACCGTGTTGACCGGCATCAATGAATCCCTTCAGGTCTCGGGCTACTTCGTCGACGGCGCCAACGAATCGCAGATCATTACTTTCACCAATCCGGCATCACCGCAGATCATCACATCCATCAGCCCACAGAACCGCGCGTACGACATCGCGCTGGACGGCTCGCTGGTAGGCTCCTATCCGGTGAGCAATACCCGAAGCGGATTCATCCGCACGCCGGGCGGTGCGGTCACTCCGTTTTCGAGTCCCTGTCCAGGGAGCATTCTGAACAGCCTTGAGCCTCTCGGAGTGAATAGCTTCTTTGAAGTAGCAGGCACCTGCTCGGCTCGCGTCGGCGGCGCTTTCGTCACTTACAGTTTCCTCAGGCTTGCCAGCGGCAAGATTCTGCTGCTGACCACCAGCTTTCCGGGCATGCCCTCCGATGGCCCATTCGGCGTGAGTGGCATCAACGATCTCGGGGAACTGGCCGGAGTTGCCACTCAGGACAACCAGTCGCGGGCGTTGGTGGCGAGGCCCTGCACGGCCGAAGTGACCGCACCTTCCTCAATCGTTCCCGCGGCCGGAGGTGTGATCACCGTAACCGCGACGCCTTCGGCCGGGTGCCGCCTCAATGCCGGCACTCCCGAAGCGGCCTGGGCGCGATTGGTGAGAGGCACGGACAACACATTCCAGATCACAGTGGATCCCAATGTGGTGAACGCACCGCGGAACACCACTGTGTTCATCGCCGGTGTCAACGTTCCGATTCTTCAGGCTGCTGGATCCTGCTCGTTCGTGTTGAACGGCGGCCCTGTTACGTTTCCCGCCAGCGGTGGTGGCGGCGCCATCAATGTGATCACCGCTTGCCCTTGGACGGCATCGAGCACCGCCACGTGGATCGCGGTGAGCCCTTCGTCCGGGAGTGGAAATGGCTCACTGACTTTCACCGCGGAGCGCAACACGGGGACGGGAATTCGCACAGGCAGTATCGTGATTGGCACCCAGGAATTTGTGATCAACCAGGCGGGTGACCCGGTGTGCGGAATCGGCGTAAACATCCTCGGCGGCCCGGTTTCCGGTGCGGGCGGCGCCGTTTCCGTGGCCATCTCGACGGCACAGGGTTGTCCATGGGGCGTGAGCACCACTGCCCCTTACGTCTCCATTCCACCGCACATCGGGATCGGGCCCACCACGCTGCCTATCACGTTTGCGCCGAATCCGAGCCCGGCGCAGCGCGTGGCAAACATCATCGTCTCCGGAGTGCCTTACGCAGTGACGCAACTCGGGGCGGGCAGCAGTTCCGCCGGATTGCGATTCGTTCCGGTTGCGCCGTGCCGCGCCGTCGATACTCGCCCGGAAGGAAGGAGCGGAGCATTCGGTCCGCCGCGCCTGGCCGCGGGCTCGACACGCGACTTCAATCTGCCACTCAGCGGATGCGGCATTCCCGCCTCGGCGCGCGCCTACTCACTCAACATCACGGTGGTTCCCCCAGGCCCGCTTGGATACCTCACGGTATTCCCCACCGGCCAGTTGCAGGGCGGATCGTCCACCTTAAATTCGTGGAACGGGCGTGTGGTGGCGAACGCCGCCATTGTTGCCGCGGGCGCCGGCGGCAGTATCAGCATCTTTGTCACCGATGCAACCAACGTCATTGTCGACGTAAACGGCTACTTCACGGAGAACACCGGATTGGCGTTCTACCCAGTGCAGCCGTGCCGTGCCGTGGACACACGCACCGCCAGCGGAAAGACTGGGCAATTCGGGCCGCCATCCATCGCGGGCCAAACTTCGCGCTCGTTTTCGATTCCGCTTTCCGGTTGCGGCATTCCCGCCGGCGCCCAGGCTTACTCAACCAACGTGACCGCCGTCCCGCCCGGCTACCTCGGCTTCGTGACCATGTGGCCGGCCGGTCAGACGCAGCCGTTCGTCTCCACACTGAACTCGTGGGACGGCCAGGTGGTGCCGAACGCCGCCATCATTCCGGCCGGCACCAACGGAGCGATCAGCGCGTATGTCTCGAACAACACCGATCTCGTGATCGACGTCAACGGCTACTTCGCACCGGAAGGACAACCAGGAGCGCTGCTCTACTATGCGCAGAATCCGTGCCGCATTGTGGATACGCGCGACGACGCGACGCTCGCGGTGCTGTTGACGCGGACTTTCCCGGTAGCCGGGCGTTGCAGCGTACCCGCTTCGGCAAGGGCGTACGTCTTCAACGCAACCGCGGTGCCTTCGGGCCCTCTCGCATTTGCCACGCTGTGGCCGGGTGGAGAAGCGCAACCTCTGGTCTCGACACTTAATTCGTGGAATAGCCAGGTGGTGGCGAACATGGCGATCGTGCCCGCCGGCAACGGGTTCGTCAGCACCTACGTCTCGAATCCGGCGAGCCTCATTCTGGATAGCGTCGGATACTTCGCACCGTAGGTCGCACCGATGGCAGCCGCTCCACATCGATCGGCCGAATGCCCAGCAGGTCTCCCTGGGCAGCACGGTTGAGTAGCCACGAAGGATGGAATCTACGAGAGTCCTTCGAGCGGCCCTGTCGCGTCGCCGAAAGACTTCTCCATCACACCCATCCGTTGCAGCATCGCCAGGTGCAGGTTGCACAGCGGCGTCTTCTCCGGCGCGCGCAGACGGCGACCTGGCCGCAGCGTCCCCTTGCCGCGCCCCGCGAGAATCAACGGAAGGTTCTCATTGTCGTGCCGGTTTCCGTCCTTGAGCGAAGAGCCGAAGAGGATCATCGAGTTGTCGAGCAGCGACGTGCCGCCCTCATCCAGGCTCTTCACTTTGTTCAGGAACCAGGCCATCTGTTCCGTATGCCAGTTCACGATCTTCTCGTATTGCCGGCGCTTGTCCTCTTCATTGCGATGGTGCGAGATGCTATGGAATCCGCCCTTGACACCCGGAAGGAATGAGTAGTCCTGGCCTGTCTGCGCGTCGCCAAACATGAATGTCGCGATGCGGGTGGAATCGGTCCAGAAGGCGAGGATCAGAATCTCCAGCATGAGGCGAACATGCTCCTGATGCGTGGCGGGAACTCCTGCCGCGGGCCGGTCCACCGGCGCTTTGCCCTGATTGATCCATCGCTTCTGAGGGCGCATGGAAGCCTCAATGCGCTGCTCCACCGAACGGAGCGACTCGAAGTATTCATCGATCCGGGTCTGGTCGCCGCCGCTGGCCTTGCGGCGAAGCGTCCTCGCGTCTTCCATGACGAGGTCGAGCACGCTCTTGTCATCGCGCTGCAAGGACGCGAGCACGGCCGGGCTGTTGGGATCCATGCCTGAGATGACGGGCGCACGGTTGTTGCGGAAGAGACGGTCGAAGGCAAGTTGAGGAATCACTTCCTTCGGCACGGGAGTATGGGGGTCGCGCCAGGAGATGAACGATCCGTAGATGCGAGCGAAGCCGCCACCGATGTTGTCGATGCCCGTGCGAGGAGTATCGATGCCGAGTTCGAAGGTGGGCAGCGGCGTTCGCGTGCCGATGTGCCGTGCCGCGAGTTGGTCCACCGACGTTCCGCCGCTATCGAGGTCGCGCCCGTTGCTTGAGCGTTCCACGAAGCCGCCGTGCAGCCATGCGGGAACTTTCGGCCAATGGCCGTTGCGGCCGGTGGTGTTCTTGTGCCAGAGATTCTCAAGGAGGAGGAAGTCGTTCTTCAAGCCTTCGAGCGGCTTCAGGTGCGGCGTCGACTCGTACTGCTCGCCATCGCCCGGGGGCGTCCAATGGTCGGGGCGGACCCCATTCGGCATAAAGAGGAACGCCATTCGCAGCGGAGGTTCGGAGAGCCGTTCGGCACTTGCGGCAGGCGCTGCATTCGACATGACTTCAAGCCACGGCAATCCCAGTGCCGCGCCAGCGCCCCGGAGCAGAGTTCGACGGGAGATCGGCTTATGCATCGATTTCCTCAAAGATTATCACTATTCCGCTCGCCGGAGATCGGCAAGATTTGAGAGCCTGCTCTTTCCGGATATCCGCCGAAGTCCGCCGCCAGGCGGGTGGCACTGGGCAGTTTTCCCAGGCGGACTTTGGTGGCGATCTCCCAAGCGGAGGCGGCGCTCACGTAGATCCGGTTGCGCGTATCCGCAATCGCTCTCAAAGCTGGCCTGGATAGAGCAGGATCGTCAGCGAGCGAGCCACCACGATAGCGCGTAGGCTACTCCCAGCGGGCCAACTCACGATCCGGTAGGGGTTCGAAGAACTCTGGCCCGACCTTGAGTATTCCCTTCAGTTGACCGGGCGTTCGTTTCCTCTTCACTTCACCAATCGCGACCCGGCTAAGCAATCGAGAGAGGTTCGCCTTGGCTTGACGTATCGTCACGAGGAACGTTTTCATCTTTAGCCATGATAGCTGAGTAGACTGTCTCATTCAGTGCGGTCTCGTACATGATAGGTGCCCGAGGCGAGGTATCGCACCCAAGCGTGCCGTGCCGGCTCTCAAGCTGACACCTTCTGAAAGGCCAAAGTTCCGGTCACGTGCTTCCAAGGGGTGAACAATCGATAGCCTCCGCAGCGACGAGCTTCGAAAACGAAACAGGCTTCCCCTGGAGAGGGGAAGCGGCAGGCATGATTGCCTGCGCTACGTGCGCGTGGCCCCGCTCACTTCTCCAATCTCGCTCGCTTGCGCGGGGCGGTGGAGGTCAACTCGACCGCCGCCACCTTGCCCTGACTGCTGCGAAACTGCGCCGAGAGCACGATCTCACGAATCAACGTGCGTGCACGATAGCCATCCTTTTCCAGCTGCTCGGCGATGCGTTGAATCGTGCATTGATCCGCATCATGCAAGTTGCGGCCCAATGCATAGCCCAGCACTTTCGCCGTGACATGCCGCACGAATTCTTCTTTGCGATTGAGGAGGACCTGCCGGAGTTCCACGGGTCCATGGAACTTCTCACCGGACGGCATCGTGCCCGCCGTATCCAGAGGCTGACCGCTCTCTTCCGTCTCACGCCACCGCCCCAACCAATCGAAGTTCTCCAAGCCGAAGCCGATGGGATCCATCAGATTGTGACAAGCCGAGCATGCCGGATTTGCGCGATGCTCCATCAACTGCTGCCGCATGGTGATCTTGCGTTTTTTCGCCGCCGCGGTTTCGAGTGGCGGAACGTCTGGTGGTGGTGATGGCACCGGCGTCCCAAACAGCGTCTCCAGAATCCACGCGCCGCGCAACACCGGGCTGGTCTGCTTGAAGTGCGATGTTACGGCAAGCACGGCACCCAAACCCAGCACGCCACCGCGCCGCCGGTCCGGCCACTCGACCTTTTGAAACCCGTTGCCCTGGACATGCTTCAAGTCGGCAGTCAGTTCATAGAACCGTACCAGCCGTTCATTGAGGAAGCTGTAGTTGCCGTCGACCAAATCGAGCAGACTGAGGTTGTCCGCCAGCATGTGATGAAAGAGCAGAACCGGCTCTTCGCGCAGATCCGCCGCGACATCCGGTGTGTAGTAGTGCTGCACTTCGGAAACCGCCGGGGCAACGCGTCCGCCAACATCCTGCGTGCCGAGCCATTGCCCGATGAACGCATTGGCGAACGACCGCGAGCGTGGATCGTCCAGCATTCGATCCACTTGCTCCAACAGAACCACTGGATCCTGAAGCCGGCCCTGGGCGGCGATGCGCATCAACTCTTCATCCGGCATTGTCGACCATAGGAAGTACGAGAGCCGCGTTGCGAGTTCATGCTGGCGAAGTGGGCGAATGGCCGAGTCGTCGTGGCGTTCTTCCATCTTGAAAAGGAAGTCCGGCGAGACGAGCACTGCCTTGAGCATCAGCTTCACACGCTCTTCATAAGGATCGTTGCGTTCGGCCGCGCGATCGTAGAGCTTCATGAACTTCTCGATTTCGGCGGCATCCACGGGCCGCCGAAATGCCTTGCGCAGGAAGTTTGCCAGCAAGCGGCGCGCGGCGGTGCGAGGTTGAGAAGGAGTCTCGCCGGGCTCCGTACCGAAGAGGCGGTAGTGCACAGCCTTCTTTTCGATAGACGGTTCCTGCGCGCGCTGCTCCACGTTCACCGAGTACAGATCGATGGGCAGATCGAGAGGCACAATCGCGACCGCGTGCGGGCCGCGTGACAACCTCACGGTCTGACCGCGAGCCGTGGGCCCACCGGCGGAGTCCTTGGGATATGCAAGGATGCCCGCCTCGGCGCCATCCAGAATCAGCTTGACGCGAAATGGCTGGACGCGCGGGCGCTCGAGCCACACGCGCAGTTCGTATTCACCGTCCATGTAGATGGAGAAGCTGGCGCCGAGTTGCTCGTTCGGCTGCACGGCACGGCGGCCATTGCGTCCGACGGCGGCGGGAGGCGTGAGCGATGCCGAGGGTGTCACTTTGCTCAATGCGGGCGTGACGATGGCGCGGTCGAGCACCTGTTGCGCAGCCTCGAGGTAGCGCTCCATCAGGATTGGCGGGATGTAGAGCGTCTCGCCGTTGGTATCGAAGCCTTCTCCGCCGGAACCATCCGCAGGGAAGACGTCATGCACGGGATAGTCGATGCCGAAGAGGTCGCGAATGGTGTTGCGGTACTCGCGGCGGTTCAGACGGTGCGCAGGCACGGAGCCCGCATATTCGCCAGTGGAGCACGCGGTCTGGCGCAGACGGTCACTGACCCATTGCGACACCTTCAAGCGGTCGTCCTCGGTGAGCGTGGAGGCCGACGGCGGCATGGTGCGATTGCGCAGTTGCGTGGCGACGTTGCGCCAGAGTCCTCGCGATTGCTCGATGTCCTTTGCGGTATTCGCTTTCAGGAAATCGATGCGGTTCTTGGGATTCTGATGGTTGTGACAAGCGCCGCAGTTCCGAGCCAGCACCGGCCGGACGTAGGAGGAGAAGGTATCCGCGTCCGCCGCAACGGCAATCTGGGCGATGAACAAGAGCGACGTCCGAAACATCAAGCCGCCTTTTTCAAATACTCGCGAAGGATGTAGTCGCAAGCGCGCACGGTGATGGCCATCATGGTGAGCGTGGGATTTTGGCAACCGCTGGACACCCATGCCGCGCCATCGGTGACGAAGATGTTCTCCACGTCGTGAGCCTGTGCATATTTGTTGAGCACGCTGGTCTTCGGGTCGTTGCCCATGCGAGCAGTTCCGATCTCGTGAATGCAGAAGCCAGGGATGGAGTACTGCCCGGTCTTGTGGACATCCACGGCTCCCGCGGCCTTCAGCATCTCGGCCGCCTGTTCCTGGCCGTCGTGCCACATTTTCTTTTCGTTGTCGCTCCAATCGGCGCTGATCTTGAGGACGGGGATGCCCCACGCATCGACGCGTGAGTTGTCGATCTCGACGTGGTTCTCCTTGCGAGCGAGACACTCGCCCCAGAGCGCGATGTTGATGCCCCAGAAGCCATTGCGAACGGCGTTTTTGTAGGATGCACCGAAGCCGGGGGCGCCCATGTTGAAGTTGACACTCGATCCGCCCTGATAGCCGTAGCCACGGATGAAGCCGTTGGTCTCCTTCTCCTTCACGTTGCGGAAGCGAGGAATGTAGATGCCGTTGGGTCTTCGCGGCGCGCCGGCCCAAGGCTTGGCTTCGATATCGGGCATGATGCCTGCCGCACCGCCCTGATAGATGTGGTCCATCAGATATTTGCCCAGCGCGCCGCTGGAATTGCAGATCTTCGAATTCATCAACAGGCGAGTGGACTCAAGTGTGGATGCGCACATGACGACGACCTTGGCGCGCACTTCCCGAGGCTGCCTGGAAGTACGGTCGATGTAGGCAACACCATCGGCCTTGCCGTCCTTCATCAGCACGTGACTGCAGACGGCGTCGGTGATGAGGGAGAGGCGTCCCGTCTTGCCGGCATCCGCGACGGTGGTGAAGGGTGACGAAAAATACGAGTTCGTGATGCAGCCGCGCTCGCAAGGTCCGCAATAGTGGCAGGCCGCGCGCCCATTGTGATTCTTCGTGAGAATCGCCGTGCGGCCGATGGTGACTGTGTGCCCGAATTTGTCCTTAACGGCGCTGCGCAGCTTCAACTCGCCGCATGTCATGTCCATCGGAGGAAGGAAGAGGCTGTCGGGAAGCTGCGGCAGACCTTCGGCCATGCCGCTGATGCCGACATACTTTTCGACCTCTTCGTAATAGGGAACAAGGTCTTCGTAGGAAATGGGCCAATCGACGTCGTAGCCGTCGTGCGATGCGGCCTTGAAGTCGAGGTTGCTCATGCGGTAGCTCTGCCGCCCCCAACTCATACTTCGTCCGCCAAGCACTCGCTGGCGAATCCAGTTGAACGGCTTCGCCTGCGTATAGGGGTTCTCCACGTCGTTCACGAACCACTTGTAGTTGTGCTCCGAGCAGGCGTAGCACTGGCCTTGAATGGGACGGTCGGGAATGATCTTCGGCGACATGCCGAGATACGGCAACTGCCATGCTTGTTTGTGTTCGGTGAAGTCCGCCTGGGTGATCTTTGGGCCCGCTTCAAGCAAGGCGACGCGCAGGCCGCCTTCGGTAAGCTTCTTCGCGGCCCAACCTCCAGTGGCTCCTGAGCCCACTACGATGGCATCAAACGTTTCTCGGCGTGGTGCGATTTGCATTAGAGGAAGTATCCCACAGGAGCCGCAGCCGGAAGATGTCTGCTGCGGAGGACGGAACATCTCGCCAGCCAGCCGGCGCCACATCGGAGAACCCACGGCAGTCGATTTTCTCCACGAGCGGAGAAGGCGCTGAAGCGGCGACTTCTCGCCGCCGGGGACGGGAGAGTTTACTCTTGCCGCATTACTGCAAACGTACCGTGGTAGGGGTGTCGTCTTCGATCTTGACCGTGTGGGTGAACACGTTGCCCTTGTTGTTCACTTCGATCTTGTGGGAACCCGCCGGCAGTTGCACGGAAAGCGGTACAGTGAGAGTCTTCCCTGCGACGGTCACAGTCGCGCCCACCGGCTCCGGCATGATCAGTGTGCCCATGGGCTGCCGCAGGGTCAAATGCAACTCCTTGGGTTCGGTGACTGACACGATCCGGATCTCGGGCTTGTAGCCCTCCAGCATGACGCTAACCTTGTGCTCTCCAGGCTTCAGTTCAAAGTTGCAAGGCGACACACAGGTCTGGTCGCCCGACTTCACGGTAGCGCCCGACGGAGTGGTGTAGATTTCAAGTTTCGCCAAAGCAGCGCTGACACTCTTCGTCGCAGGTGATGACGGACTCGCTTGCGCGGGAGCGGTCTTCGCCGCGGGGGCAACGGGCGTGGCTGGCTGCGGTGACTTCGCGGCGGGTGCGGAGGCCACCGGGCTCGGGGCTTCCTGTTTGGCGGGCTCAGGAGCCGGTTCCTTGGTGGAGGAAGACTGCCAAAGGGCCACACCAGCCGCGAGTAAGACCACTGCTGCGATGCCACCGATGACAAGCGGGTTCATGCCCGTCTTCCGCTCATCGTCTTGGGCCATCCGGTTGATGGTGCGGCTGGCGATGGTTTGGGCCGGCGGCTCGGAAGCGTGCGGCGCTGGAACGGCTTGCGAGGCTGCGGCAGAAACGGTGGCCGAAGGTAGCGGAACGGGCTTGGCTGGAGACGCGGATGTTGCGGCGGCAGGCGGAGTCGCCGCGGAGGGCGCGTCGTTGAAGAGCGCGGTCATGGTCGGCGTAGCGGCGGTTTGGGGAGGCGGAACCGAAGCCGTAAGACCGGCAGTCGTCTCGGCCTGCGCCATTGGCGCGACACCCGTCAAAGCTTGCCGCAGAGCGGCGGCCATCTGCTTGCAGTTCGGATAGCGCTGCGAGGGCTCCTTCGCCAGCGCCTTCTTCAGCACTTCACCGGCGGCATGGGGCAATGCCGGATTCGCTTCTTCAATCGGCAGCGGATCGTTATAGACGATGCTGAACATCAGTGCCGAGATCGAATCGGCGGCAAACGGCTTCTTTCCCGAGAGCAGTTCGTAAGCCAGCACCGCCAGCGAAAACTGATCGGAAGCCGCGGAGATTGACTTGTTGGCGACCTGCTCGGGCGCCATATAGGCGGGCGTTCCCATCACCGACGTCTGCTTCATCGTCTGCTGTGCGGTGATCCGGGCGATTCCGAAATCCATGATGCGAACACGGCCCGTGGCATCGATCATGATATTGGCGGGCTTGACGTCGCGATGCAGCACACCCTTGGAGTGCGCGTAGTCGAGCGCGGCTGCTGACTGCTCCAGCCATTCGAGCGCATCGTCGGCGGTGAGGCCGCCCTGCCTCATGCGATCCAGCAGCGTTCCGCCCGTGACGTACTCCATCACGATGTATGCGGATGCCGCCGTCTGGCCGATGTCGTAGATCGTGATGATGCCGGGGTGCGTGAGGCTTCCGGCGGAACGCGCCTCTTTGATGAGGCGCTCCATGAGCAGCTTCTCTTCGGCGTCGCCCGAAGTGACATCGAAATTCACGGTCTTGATCGCGACCGAACGGCCGATGGCGGGATCCTCGGCGAGGTACACAACACCCATTGCGCCACGGCCGAGTTCCTTGCGGACCTGATAGCGGCCGATGAACGCTCCCGAGGTAGCGTCAATTCTCTTCTGCGGTTCGATACTAAGAGGATACGACATACGCGCCTGGAATCCACCTCTCTCACAGAACTTGGCGGAATTTAGAGCGCGGAATCCATCAAATTGGGGCCACGACCCTCATGTGGCTAGTACAGAACTCCTTAAGGTCCTGTGGGAAAGGAGCACCGAAACGGAGGTTCTCCGTTCGAAAGTTCATTTCAGAGGCGTGAAGCGCGTGCCGGGGTAGGATCAGCGTTTCGAGCAACCGGGGTGTCACACCGTCCTTCAGGAAGTCGAGAAACACGTGGTCCGGCACGCCATACATCTTGTCGCCGGCAATGGGATGGCCGAGCCACTCGGCATGGACGCGGATCTGATGGGCGCGCCCGGTGAGAGGATGAACACGAACGAGCGTGAAGCTTCCGCCGGAGGCCAGCGGATGAAACTCGGTTGTAGCCTCCTGACCGCCGTCCACCACCGCGCGTCTTGTCACGACCTCGGAAGAGGGATGCAGGCCGATGGGCTGGTTCACAACAACAGGCTGATCGAGAATTCCATGCAGAATCGCGTGATA
>JAEUQE010000195.1 GCA_016789785.1 Bryobacterales bacterium | reverse complement strand
GAACTCGAAGGGATTCCCGGCTCGCTCCGCATGATGACCGCCGTGACGCGCCGCGGTTATGCCTCGTCGGTCGAAATCCCCGCCCAGCCAGGCAAAAACGTCACGTTAACTGTCGACGAACGTCTGCAGTATGTCGCCGAGAAAGCCCTCAAGGAAGCGGTGCACGGCTGCCGCTGCAAGTCGGGCAGTGTCGTCGTGATGGATCCTCGCAATGGCGACGTCCTCGCCATGACCGCGTTTCCCACTTTCGATCCAAACCAGCAAGTGAAGGACGGCGAGGATCTGTCCCCTCGCTTGAACCTTGCCGTGGCCGCGCCCTTTGAGCCGGGCTCCGTGTTCAAGGTGATCACTCTCGCCTCCGCGCTCGAAACAACGCGCCTCGGCCCTGATTCGCCGATCAACTGCTATGGCGGCAGCTACAGCCTCTTCGGCCGCCCTATTCGCGAAGCCAAGGGAGGCTTCGGTGTGATCCCCATGCGTACCGTGCTGGCGAAATCCAGCAACATTGGCGCGATTCAGGTCGGGCTCGCCATGGGTATCAAGAATTTCCACGACTACATCACCCGCTTCGGCTTTGGAGAAAAGACGGGCATTCCGCTGCCTGCCGAGTCCGCCGGGCAGGTGTATCCGCCGCGCCAGTGGGGCAAGACATCCATGGGCTCGGTCGCGATGGGCCACGAGGTCACCACCACCACGCTCCAACTCGCGCAGGCCGCGGCGATCATCGCAAACAACGGTGTGCTGGTGAAGCCGCGCATCGTGCTTCACAGACATCGCCCGGGCGAACCCGTCGAGAATGAGCCAGTTGCTCCTGGTGTCCGTGTCCTTCGTCCGGAGACCGCAGCTCGCATGCGCGCCATGATGGAGGACGTTGTCATGCCGGGCGGCACGGGCACGCGAGCCAAAGTGCCAGGCTACTCCGTCGGAGGCAAGACCGGAAGCGCCCAGATTTTCGACTTCAAGTTGAAGCAGTACACGCACAAGTACAACGCCTCGTTCATGGGAATGGCCCCTCTGAGCAACCCGGCCGTGGTGGTCGTGGTCACGCTGAATGGCTCGTCGGAGTATGGTGGCGCCGTGGCCGCGCCGGTATTTCAGGAGATTGCTTCCGCCGCGCTCCGCATCCTCGAGATCCCGAAGGACCGGCCGGAAAGCGTGCTCCTTGCGCAGAGCGCGTCGTCGGAACCGGAACCAGAGTCGGGCACCGCTGCGGTTGTTCGCCAGGAGGAAGTGGCGCCTGAGGACAATCCCGCCGTTGTCTTGATTGCGGGCGGCCCTCGCGTGCCGAATTTTGTCGGCAAGACGTTGCGCAGTGTTCTCAGTGAGAGCGCCGCCGCCGGACTATCGGTGGACGCGCAAGGCCAGGGCGTGGCCAGGCATCAGCGGCCGTCGCCGGGCAGCGTGCTTCAACCCGGGGATCGGATCTACGTGCAGTTCGCGCGATAAGAGACCCGCCATGAGACAACATTTCCCGCCCTTTCACAAGATCGCAGGAAAGAGCATCGAGGCCTAACGCGCATACCATGCTCCTGGAACAAGTGCTCGCTGGAGTCAGGATCGTCGAAGGTGTCTCCTTGCCTGGGCTGGAGGTAACGGGTCTGCGGTATGACTCGCGCCGCGCCGGCAAGGGCGACCTCTTCTTCGCGTTTCCAGGATCACGCACCGATGGTACGAAGTTCGCGCGCCAGGCGCTGGAGAACGGCGCCGTTGCAGTGGTCAGCGAAATGGCCGCACCCGCTGGTTTCGAGGGCACTTGGATTCGCGTGGAGCACGGGCGCAAAGCACTCTCCATGGCATGCCGCAACCTGTTCGGCGCGCCGGAACAAAGGCTGTCGCTGATCGGAATCACGGGGACCAACGGCAAGACTACTACGACGTATCTGGTACGCGCGATGCTCGAATCGGCGGGGCTTCGGACTGCCATCTTCGGCACCATCGGAAACCAGATTGGCGATACGTTGCATAAGACCGCGAATACGACGCCCGAATCCGCCGATCTCTATGAGCTCTTCGATCAGGCTCGCGATGCCGGTGCTTCGCACGCCGCGATGGAAGTATCCTCGCATGCGCTCGCGCTGGCCCGCGTTTACGCGATCGGATTTCACACTGCCGTCTTCACGAATCTCACGCAGGATCACCTCGACTTCCACGGCACCATGGAAGCGTACTTCGAGGCGAAGCGCTTGCTGTTTCAAGCCAACGGCGCCGCCGCTCCGCGTTGTGCGGTGATCAACTCCGACGATCCTTACGGCCGGCAGATCCAACCGCCCGCCGAGGTCCGCGTGATCACCTACGGATTTTCGTCCGAGGCCGAACTCCGCGCCACCAGCGTCGAGATGGGCTTTGAAGGACTCAGTTTCACCGCGACTTATCGCGGTACTTCATTCCCGGTGCATTCGCCGATGGTGGGACACGTCAACGTGTACAACATCCTGGCGGCATGCGGTGTGGGTATCTCATACGGACTGGATTTCGACATGATTGCCAGAGGAATCGCAAAATGCAAGGCTGTACCCGGACGCTTCGAGCGTGTCGATGAAGGACAGCCGTTCTTGTTTGTCGTGGACTATGCGCACACGGACGACGCGTTGCGCAACGCCATCACCGTGGCTCGAACGCTGAAGCCCCGCCGCATCATCACGGTGTTTGGCTGCGGCGGCGACCGCGATCGCACCAAGCGGCCCCTGATGGGCATGGCCGCGGGAGAAATGAGCGACTACGTAGTGTTGACCTCCGACAACCCTCGCTCCGAGGATCCGCTGAATATCATCAATGACGCTTTGGTGGGCCTCCGCCGCTACGACACTCCGCATAGCGTGGAAGCCGATCGCCGCAAAGCGATTCAGCGCGCGGTGGCCGAAGCAAGGCCAGGGGATCTCGTTTTGCTGGCAGGAAAGGGCCACGAAGATTACCAGATTCTCAAGGAGCAGACCATCCACTTCGACGACCGCGAAACTGCGCGGCAAGTGCTGCAAGAGTTTGGCTACCGCCGTCAGCAAGGTTAGTTTCACGGCATGGAATTCACGAAGACAGAAATCGCCGGCGCGTTGGGAGTACTCTATTCCGGGCCAGAGGGAATGGTGCGGGGCTGGAGTATCGACTCTCGCACCATCAGCCCCGGTGATCTGTTCTTCGCCATCCGCGGTCCTCTTCATGATGGCCACACCTATGTTCCGCAGGTTCTGGCGAAAGGCGCTTCGGCTGCGGTGGTCGACCATGTTCCGGAAGGCTGCGATGTGCCGGCGCTCATCATCGTCAACGATGTTCCGCTGGCGTTGCAGCGGTTGGGTGCGTGGGCCAGGCAGCGGTGGGGAGGGCCTGTGGTTGGCATTACCGGAAGTGCGGGCAAAACCACTACGAAAGAAATCGTAGCGGCTATGTTGGCCGCCAAGTTGCGCACCGGCAAGAACACAGGCAACCTCAACAATCACCTCGGCGTGCCGCTCTCGCTGCTGCGGTTGCCGTCTGACAGCGAAGTCGCGGTGATCGAGATGGGCATGAATCATGCCGGTGAGATCGCGGAACTGGCTGCCATCGCGCGCCCGCAAGTCGGCGTGGTGACGAACGCCGGCTACGCGCACATCGAGAATTTCGACTCCGTGGAGGGGGTCGCCGCCGCGAAACGCGAATTGATCGAAGCACTGCCCGCCGATGGTGTGGCTGTGCTCAACGCCGATGATCCCCGTGTGCGGAATTTCGCTGGGGCGCATTCGGGCCGTTGCGTCACCTACGGTCTCTCCGCCGGTGCGGACGTGCGCGCCAGCGAGGTGAGTCACTCCGCGGAAGGCTGCGCGTTCCGAACCGGCGATGTAACGTTCGCCAGCAAGCTCACGGGCCGCCATGGCATCCTGAATTTATTGGCCGGCATCGCCGTAGCTGGCTTGTATGGGATCGCTCCTTCGCAACTCGTGGATGCCGCGGCTTCCCTGGAGCCCGGCCACATGCGCGGACAACGCATTCACCGCGACGGCATTCAACATATCAACGATTGCTACAACTCCAACCCGGACGCCGCGCGCGCCATGGTCGATGTGCTGGCCGATACGCCGGCCTCGCGCCGCATCGCGGTTCTGGGGGAGATGCTCGAACTCGGAAGATGGTCCGAGCCGCTGCACGGCGAACTAGGCCGTTATGTCGCCAGCAGCGGGACCCACGTGCTCGTTGGGATACGCGGCGCCGCAAGGCATGCTGTGGAGGCTGCTATACAAGCTGGCTTTCCTGCCAGCGCCGCGTACTTTTTTGAGGACCCTGTCGAGGCGGGTGAATGTGTGAAGCGTCTGGCTCAGCCCGGAGACGCGATTCTTTGGAAAGGCTCGCGCGGGACTCGCGTGGAACTGGCGCTGGAAAGGTTCATGGGTTAGCGCGATGTTGTACTGGCTCCTCTACGAAAAGCTCTATCCCGAGTTCGGGGTGCTGCGCCTGTTCGGCTATGGCACCTTCCGGACGGCATTCGCCAGTCTCACCGCGTTATTGCTCGGCATTGTTCTTGGTCCCTGGCTGATCCGCAAACTGAGAGAGTTTCAGATCGGGCAGTACATCCGCGAAGAGGGGCCGAAGTCCCATCAGAAGAAAGCCGGCACGCCGACCATGGGCGGGCTGCTGATCGTGATCTGCATCGTCATTCCGACGCTGTTATGGACGAATCTCCGGAACCCTTACGTCTGGGTCGCCCTGTTCGGCCTCGTCAGTTTCGGGGCGATCGGATTCTACGACGACGTCACGAAAGTGAAGAAGATGCGCAACCTCGGGCTTACGGCGCGTCGCAAGTTCCTGCTTCAAGTGCTGGCGGCGCTGCTGATCGGCGTCTTTCTGCTGACGCTGCATGCGCGCGGCCTCTATTCCACGGAGATCAATTTCCCGTTCTTCAAACAACTGCGCCCGGACCTGCTGATCGACGGCTTCCTTGCCAATACGTGGACATATCCGCTCGCATTCCTCTTCTTCTTCGGATTCCTGGTGATTATCATCGTCGGCTCGGCCAATGGAGTGAACTTCGCGGATGGGCTCGACGGCCTGGCAATCGGGCTGATGATCATCTCCTCTGGCGCGATGACCATTCTTGCGTACACCAGCGGACACGCGCAGTTCGCCACCTATCTCGACTTGGCCCGCTTGCCCGGCGCCGGTGAACTCGCGGTGTTCTGCGGAGCCATGACCGGGGCGTCGCTGGCGTTTCTCTGGTACAACGCGCATCCGGCGGAGGTTTTCATGGGCGATGTCGGCTCATTGTCGCTTGGCGGTGCACTGGGCACGGTGGCTGTGCTCATCAAGCAGGAGGTTCTGTTGGTTTTCATCGGCGGCGTGTTTCTCATCGAAACGCTGTCGGTTATTCTCCAAGTCGGCAGCTACAAACTGCGCGGCAAGCGGGTTTTCAAGATGGCGCCGATTCATCATCACTTCGAGGCGATCGGATGGCATGAATCGAAAGTCATCGTGCGGTTCTGGATTGTGGGCCTGGTGATGGCGCTGTTCGCGCTGACCACCTTGAAACTGAGGTAGCCGCACATGGATTGGAACGGTTTGAAGGTGCTGGTGGTGGGGCTGGGAAAATCGGGTCTGGCCGCCATCGAGCTTCTGGTCGAGAAGGGAGCACAGCCCTTGGCAACCGACTCCCGGCCACTTTCTCAGTTGCCGGGAGCCGGTTCTTTTCTCGAGCAGAGGCATGTGCCTTTTGTCGAACAGTCGATCGCCTTTCAGAGCGCCAACTGGATTGTGCTTTCACCGGGCGTGCCTGTGGATCTGCCGGAAGTGAATCAGGCGCTGGAGCGGGGTGCGGAGATTCTGGGCGAAGTGGAACTCGCCGGGCCGTACCTGCGCGGACCGCGAATCGGCATCACAGGTTCGAACGGAAAGACCACAACCACCGCGTGGATCGGACATCTTCTCAAAGCGTCGGGAGTGGCGTGCCAGGTTGGTGGCAACATCGGATGGCCACCGGCGGCGATGGTCGCCTCCTCGCGCGAGGATCAATGGAACGTGCTCGAGCTGTCGAGCTTTCAGCTCGAAACGACGCGACTCTTTTCCGTCGGCATCTCGGTGACCCTGAATATCACGCCTGACCATCTGGACCGGCATCACACCTTCGACGCCTATGCCGCGGCGAAACGCCGGGTTGTCGAAACGCAGGGCGCTGGATCGTGGGCGATCCTGAATGCGGATGATGTCACGGTATCCGGATTCGCGAAGCATACGAAAGCGCAGTGCTGCTGGTTCAGCCTGGAGCGGCCAGTATCGAACGGGTTCTGGTTTGACGGCGAGTGGATTTATCATGTGGCAGAGTCCGGTCAGCAGAAGTGGATGCGTGCGGACGAGGTGCCTTTGCCCGGGCGGCACAATGTGCAGAACCTGATGGCGTCGGCGGCCGCGGCTCATCTCGCCGGCGTGCCACTGGAGGCGATTCGCAAAGCAGCGATGACATTTCCTGGAGTAGAGCACCGCATCGAATTCGTGCGGGAAACCGGCGGAGTGCGCTACTACAATGACTCGAAGGCCACCAACGTTGACGCGACCTTGAAGGCGATCGATTCTTTCCCCGGAGCGCTTTGGATCATTCTCGGAGGGAAGGACAAGGGCAGCGACTACACGCCGCTGCGTGAACCGCTTCAGCAGAAGGCCCGTGGAGTGCTTCTGATCGGCGCCGCCGCCGGAAAAATCGCGTCGCAGGTGGAGGGAACCGCGCCGCTGATTCAATGCGGGACCCTGGAAACCGCGGTCATGCGTGCCTCGAAGGAGGCTTCCTCCGGCGACATCGTGCTTCTTGCTCCGGCATGTGCGAGTTTCGACCAGTTTCAAAACTACGAAGAAAGAGGGAGAATGTTTAAAACATTCGTGGAGCGGATTGTTTCCACGAGAACCGCCGGCGCAGGGCGGACGGAGTAGTCTATGGCTCAGCAACTGAAGACGGACTGGGTTCTCTTTTTTACCGTGGTGCTGATGGTGTGCTTCGGTCTGGTGATGATCTACAGCGCTTCGTCGATGATGGCGCAAATGACGGAAAAGTTCGGCTACAGCCCTTACTACTTCCTTGCGCGTCAGATGGGTTGGGTTGTAGTGGCCTTCGTGGTTCTCATGTATTTCAAGCGCACCAATTACAAGTACCTCGCCAATCCGACTTGGGCCTTCGCGCCTCTCGGGTTCGTGCTGGTTCTTCTTGCCATCGCCTACTTCCGCGATGCTCATGCGCATCGCTGGCTGCGCATTGCCGGAATGGGGATTCAGCCCTCGGAGTTCGCCAAACCCGCTCTGGCGATCTTCCTTGCGTGGTTTGTCACCCGGCGTGCACACGCCATCAACACCAAACATACGGTGTGGCCCGCCGCGCTCGCGCTCGCCGTCTTGGGAGGGAGCGTTATCGTGGCCGATCTCGGTACAGCCGCGATTCTCCTCATGTCGGCCGCTTCGGTCTTCTATGTCGCGGGCTTGGAGCGCCGGTACTTCCTGGCGGCAGTGCTCGCGGGGATTGTGGTGGTCACCGCTGCGATTGCTTCCAAACCGTATCGCATCCTCCGCCTGATCGGCTACTTCGATCCCGATCACAAGATTCTCGCGGTGGTCGATCCGGGCGGCTTCATTCGCAAGGCCGCTGAGAAGTCGGCGGCTCCGCGCGATGTCAGCTACCAGGTGCGCCAGTCGAAGATCGCTGTGGGCACAGGCGGCGCTGTCGGTCTCGGATTGATGGAAGGAAAACAGAAGCTGCTGTTCCTTCCTGAGGCTCACAACGATTTCATCTATGCGGTGGTGAGCGAGGAACTCGGACTGTGGGGCGCCACGCTGGTGCTGGCAGGCTTCATTGTCATTCTCTGGCGAGGCTACCGTCTGTATTGGGCCGTGTCCGATGACTTCGGCCGCTATCTTGCCATCGCAATCACGACCATCGTCGTCGCACAGGCGTTCGTTCACATGAGCGTGGTCCTCGACGTTGTGCCGAACAAAGGAATTCCATTACCCATGGTCAGCTACGGCGGCAGTTCGCTGCTCAGTACGCTTGCTTGCCTTGGCATTCTCATGAGCGTCAGTGACCACGCGGCGTAAGAAATCGATGAAGGTTCGCATTCGCCTGCCCAAGCGGTCCGAACGCGAAGCCCCGGTTCTACGCTCGATTCCCAAGCTCTCGTTTCTCATGGCAGGCGGCGGAACGGGCGGGCACGTCATCCCCGCCATCGCGGTTGCGCGCGAACTGCAGCGGCGAGGCCACCGTCCGTTCTTCATCGGCACCAGGGAAGGACTGGAAGGCCGGCTGGTTCCGAAGGAAAGTTTCCCGATTGAGTTCGTCGATATCGGCGGGCTGAAGCGCGTGGGATGGCGGCAGACCGTTCGCACGCTGATTCAATTGCCGATCGGAATCTGGAAATCGATGGGCTACATTCGCAAGCACCGTCCCGCGGCGGTATTCAGCATGGGCGGCTACGTTGCTGGTCCCGCGACCCTTGCCGCCTGGTTGCTGGGATTGCCCATCGTCTTGATGGAGCCAAACGCGGTGCCAGGCCTGGTGAACCGCTATATCGGCAAGGTCGCCAGAAGGGCGCTGTTGAGTTTCCCCGATGCCGCCTCGCACTTCTCACGCACTCCGGTCGAGTTGACCGGGCTTCCCGTGCGCGCGGACTTCTTCAACCTCATCGCAAAGGAGCCCGGCGCGAAATTCACGGTCCTGCTCACTGGCGGAAGCCGTGGTTCACGCCGTCTGAATCAAGCCGCCCAGGAGAGTTGGTCTGCCTTCCGCGAAAGCGGTTTCCCGATTCGCTGGATTCATCAGACCGGCAGCCAGGACTTCGAGGAGATCAAGCGCGCATTCGAAGCCGCGGGTTGTGACGGGCAGGTGGTTCCGTTTCTGGAGAACATGCCGAAGGCGTTCGCGCAGGCCGACATCGTGATCTGCCGGTCAGGCGCCGGAGCCGTGTCGGAGCTCGCCGCCGCGGGCAAGCCCTCCATTCTGGTGCCTTTCCCGTTTGCCGCGGATGAGCATCAGTTGAAGAACGCCGAATCGATGGCCAAGGCCGGCGCGGCCCGGCTCATTCTCGACAAGGAGTGCACCGGCGCCGAACTCTATCACCAGCTTCAGCAACTGGCATCCGAGCCTGGCCTGCTCGATCGCATGGGAGAAGCCGCAAGGAAGTTCGCGCATCCGCAGGCCGCGGTTCGCGCGGTGCAGGTTCTGGAGGAGGAAGCCGCTCGCGCCGCGGGCTGGAAGAGGGGTTGACACTCACATCACCCTGCCGAAACAATTAGGGATTCAAATGTTTTTTAAGCCTCAGAGACTTCACTTCACGGGAATCGGCGGAATCGGCATGAGCGGCATTGCCGAAGTGCTGTTGAATCTCGGCTACGAAGTCACCGGTTCCGATGTCCGGTCAACTCCGATCACCGAACGGCTGAAGTCGCTCGGTGCCCGCGTTTGGGAGGGCCACGACGGCTCACACGTTAGCGGCGCGAAGGTGCTGGTGGTCAGCTCCGCCATAGACCCCACCAATCCGGAAGTGCAGGAAGCGCGCCGTCTGCAGATTCCGGTGATCCCGCGCGGTGAGTTGCTGGCCGAGCTGATGCGCATCAAGTTCGGCGTGGCGGTTGCGGGTAGCCACGGCAAGACGACCACCACGTCGATGATCGCCTCGGTGATGAGTCATGCCGGTCTGGACCCGACGGTGGTCGTCGGCGGCCGCGTCAAAGGCATGGGTGGCACGAACGCCCGCGTCGGAAGAAGTGAGTTCCTCGTCGTGGAGTCCGATGAGAGCGATGGTTCTTTCCTCAAGCTCGCTCCGATTCTCGCCATCGTCACCAATATTGATCGCGAGCACATGGATCACTATCATTCGCTCGATCACCTGCTCGATTCCTTCGCGGCCTTCGTCAACAAGGTGCCGTTCTACGGCGCGGCGATTTTGTGTCTCGACAGTGAGAACGTGCAGCAGATCCTGCCCCGTGTCCAGCGGCGCACGATCACGTATGGCGTCAGCCCGCAAGCGGACCTGTTCATTACGGGTTCCACCAGCGGCGCCACGTCGAGTGAGTTTCATCTTCGCTTTGAAGGCCAGGACCTCGGCCAGTTTCGCGTGGGAGTGCCCGGTCCGCACAATGTGCTCAACGCGACGGCTGTTGTGGCCGCGTGTCTCGAACTGGAAGTGCCCGTGGAGAAAATCCGCGAGGGGCTTGCCGCGTTCAGTGGCGTGGACCGGCGCTTTCAGATCCGCGGTTCCGCCGCCGATGTGACGGTGGTGGATGACTACGGCCATCATCCCACCGAGGTGAAGGCGACCCTCGATACCGCGCGCACCTGTAACTTCAATCGTGTGGTCGTGCTGTTCCAGCCACACCGCTACTCCAGAACATTTCATCTGATGGATGATTTTGCCCGCTCCTTCCATCAGGCCGACCAGGTTTTTCTGCTGGATATCTACGCCGCTTCGGAAAAGCCGATTGAAGGTGTCACTTCACAGGCTTTGTGCGAGAGGCTGCGTGCGTTTGGGCATCGCGGAGTGGAATACGCGGGCGCGATGGAAGATGGCATTCGCATGGCGGCAGCCGCGGCAAGGCCGGGCGACGTGATTCTGACTTTGGGCGCCGGCAGCGTCTCACAGGCCGGCGACCGCATCCTGGAGACCTTGCGAGCCGCCCAAGAGGCGGAAAGGAGCAGTTCATAATGGCCCGCAGAACTCTTGAAGAACCCGAGTTCGAGGTAACCGCCACCGAGTCCGATGACGCGCCGCGGGAGAAGCCGGTGCGAAGGCCGCGCGCGCCGCGCAAGGAGGATCCCTCCGCGAAAGCGCCAAAACGCCGGACCATCAATTTGTTTTATTGGACGATGCCTTTCGTCGCGCTCCTCGGCGTGCTCCTGTTGATCTTCGTTTTCCATCAACTGGAGACGTTGATGATCCGCGATTCGCGTTTTCACCTGCAGCCGCCTGCCGAATACGGCCAGGATCCGCCCACGTTGTCCATCTCCGGCCACCGGCACGCGTCAAGGGCGGCGATTCTCCGCGTGTTTGAAGCTGATCTCGGACGCAGCCTGTATCTCTTCCCCGTGGAAGAGCGCCGGCGCCAGCTTCTGGCAGTGGACTGGGTGAAGGATGCCCGGGTGTCGCGCCGCTGGCCGAACCGTGTGGTGGTGGAGGTCATGGAGCGCCAGCCCGTGGCCTTCGTGCAGTTGAGCCGGCCCGGTGTTGCGCCTTCGTTTAAACTGATTGATGCGGATGGCGTGATCCTGCCCGTTCCTCAAGGTGAGAAGCTGAACTTCGCGGTCCTCACCGGAATCAGCGAGAATGAGGCAGTGGAGTCGAGACGAACCAGGGTGCGGCAGGCGCTCGCCATGCAGCAGGAGATCGGTAGTTTGACATCTCACATTTCGGAAATCGACGTGCGCGATCCCGGCAACATCCAAGTGTTGGCGCAGATAGACCAGGACGTGCTTACTCTGAAACTCGGCAACAGGAACTTCCTGAGCCGCCTCAAGGATTTTCTGGCGCACTATCCGGATATCCGCAGCAAGAGGCCGGATGCTCGCTCGTTCGACCTCCGTATCGACCATCAAATCTTCGCGGCGGAGGTTGCGTCGAATGGGCAGCAACGATAAGAAGAACGCGCTGGCAGTTGGCCTGGATGCCGGCAGTGCGTTCGTGCGTTGCGTGATTCTTGCCCTGGAGGAAGGGAACCTTCGTTTTCTCGGATACGGGCAGGCTCCCGGCCGCGGTTGGACGCGTGGACGGCTTGCCGATGCCGGAGCGATCGCCGGATCGATTCAGTACGCCGTGCGCGACGCCGAGCGTATGGCGCGCGTGGGTGTCGAGTCCGCCGTGGTTGGCATTGGCGGCGCCACCATTGAAGCTTTCGCCAGCCGCGGACTCTACGAGTTTGGCCGGCCCCGCCACATTGAACCCAGCGACCTCAGCTACGCGGTGCATCTTGCGTCGCGGGTGCGGCTGGAGAATGACCGCTTCGTGCTGCAGATGCTGCCCATGGATTTCACCCTGGATGGCCGCGCCGGATTCCGCAATCCGAAGGGTGCCGTGTGTTCGCGGCTGGAAGCGAATGTCCATGTGGTCACCTGTTCCGCGCACGAGCATCAGGCGATCGTCGGTGCTGTGCACGCGGCGCACCTCGCCGTGGAAGAAACAGTGTTCGAAGGGCTGGGCGCGGCTTATGCGTGCATCCTTGCCGAAGATCGCAGCCGCGGTGTCGCACTCATCGACATTGGTGCGCAAGGTGCGAATCTGATCGTCTACGATGGCGATGCGATGCTCCGCGCCACAGGCGTTCCGATCGGCGGCGACCACTTCACCCGCGACCTCACTCAGTGCTTGAAACTCTCGCATCAGGACGCCGAGCAACTCAAGATCGAGTATGGTTGCGCCATCCTCGGGCTCACTTCCGATAGCAGCCTGATCGAGATTCCATCGCCGGATGGCCGGCCGCCGCGCGAAGCGACGCGCAGGCATCTGAACGAGATTCTGGAGGCTCGTGCCGAGGAACTCTTTCTTCACGTGAAGGCCGAGGTCGCGAAATCCGGAATGGAGCAATCGCTGCTCGAAGGCGTTATCCTGACAGGCGGCGGCGCTCAGTTGCAGGGCATGTGCGACATGTCGGAAGCGGTGCTGAATTGTCAGGCGCGGAACGGTCTGGTGCTGGGGGTGGAGGACTGGCCTGAGGAGATTGACAATCCTTCGTGGACAACGGCCGCGGGATTGGCAATGTACTCCGCGCGGCTGAAGTTGCAGCAGGATCCGAAACGCAAGATCCCCAGTCTGATGGGGTTGGTGTTGAGATAGGAATCGTTTACAGGGGGGAGGCTTCGAAGATGCCACAGTTCGATTCGAAGTTGGACGCGCTGAAGTTTGAGATTGCCGATGACACTCCGGCCGGGACCCGGATCAAAGTGATCGGAGTGGGTGGCGCGGGTTGCAACGCGGCAAGCCGCATGTTCAAGGACGGCATCGGCGGCGTGGACTTTTATGCGCTCGACACGGACCGTCAGGCGATCAACTCTTCGCCGATTCCGAACAAGCTGCTGATCGGCGCGAAGGTGACAAACGGACTTGGCTCGGGCGCCGATCCGGCGGTTGGCAAACAGGCCGCGCTCGAAGACACCGAACGCATCATCGAGATCCTGGAGGGCGCGGACATGGTGTTCCTCTCCGCCGGTATGGGTGGCGGAACGGGGACCGGAGCGGCTCCAGTGATTGCATCGCTGGCGAAGGAACTCAATGCGCTCACCGTCTGCATTGCGACCAAGCCGTTTGCCTTCGAAGGCGCCAAGCGCATGCGTGTCGCGGACAAGGGCGTGGAGGATCTTGCTTCCACGGTAGACACGCTGATTCAGATTCCCAATGAGCGGCTCACCACGATGGTCCCCAAAGGCACGTCGTTGATTGAGGCGTTTCGTGTGGCGGACGATGTGTTGCGGCAGGCCGTGATTGGCATCTCCGATATCATGAACACGCCTGGCCTCATCAACCGCGATTTCTCCGACATCCGCGCCATCATGCAGGGCATGGGCTACGCGATGATGGGTACGGCCACCGCCAAGGGTTCGAACGCCGCGGTGGATGCGGCGAAGTCTGCCATCAGCAGTCCGTTCTTTGAGGATGGCGGCATCCGGGGTGCCCGCGGGATTCTCATCAACGTCACCGCATCCAGCCACATCTCGCTGCACGACATTCACGATGCCTGCTCTCTGATTCGCAACGCCTCCGACAACGAGGATGTACAGGTGGACTTCGGCTTCGTCATGGAAGAAGGCATGGGCGACGACGTGAAGGTCAGCGTGATCGCAACGGGCTTTCCCGCCACTCCGCAAAAGCCGGAAGAACCCCGCCAGAAGCGGGTTGCGAAAGCCGCCGCCGTAGCGGCCACCTCGCCCGAGCCCGGTCAGCCGGTGTATCGCCAGGAGCCGGAAGCTCCGCCTCCCCTGCCTGCCGCGGGTTCGCCGTCGATGCCTGTTTCCGCCGCGCAGCTCTCCACAACTGCTACCGCCCCGCAATCCGATTCGCTGTTCTCCGAAGAGGCGGATCCGGATGCTACCGCGTCGCAGCACTTGGATGAGCCACAGAAAGTCGTCGACGATTTGGACGTACCAGCGTTTCTCAGGCGGCAGGAACGGCGTTTTCTCTGAGACCTTAGTACTCGCAACAGACACATTCCCGATAGCCAAATTCGGGTATGTGCTCTAAAATGGAAACAAGTATCTGATTGATCTCCCCGCAGTTGCCGAAATGAAGTAGTGAAGAACTAGTCGTTGGAGGACGCGGGTAGAATGACCGTCCGCACAGTGCGCCTTGCGGGCGCCTTATGGCTCTTGACCGCGGCAGTGGGCTTTTCGCAAGAACTGCCCGAATTGCTGTCTGCCGCCACACCCAAGGGTAACGAGCGATCCGTCACGGATTCCCGTGTGCTTCGCAGCCGCTTTGTCGAGCTGAATCGCGAGGCGGTAATGGACGCTGTGAACACCCGCCGGCGAATCGTGCTCAACCTGTTTGACGATGCTCGCTGGAACGCGGAAGAGGTCAAAGCCTATTGGTCCAAGGACAAATCGACATTCCTTTGGCACGGCCGCATTGAGGGCATGGAGCGCGGGTATGTGGTGCTGGGCATCACGGGCGACGTCGCTTCCGCTTTGATCAACACTGATGAAGGCGATGAGTACCGGATCAAGTGGGTGGCCGGGTCACTGCACGCGATTCAACAAGTGGATATAGAGGCGCCGTTCGCCGTCCACGATGCCGTGGAGGTTCCAGCATCGGAACTCAAGCCTGACAGGGATGTGGACAACAGGGATGCGGACAACAGGGATGCGGACAAATCTGGCTTGCGGGAGCGCGCCGCGGGCGAGACGGTGATTGACTTGATGGTCGCCTATACCGCGGCCGCAAGGGATTCGGCGGGCGGTGTCACCGCGATTCAGAACAACATCCAGACAACGGTGGCCTCGGCGAATCAGGCTTTCACCAATAGTGGCGTGCAGATTCAGTTCAATCTCGTGCACACCATGCTTGTGAACTACTCCGAAGGCAGTGGCGATGTGACGGACGCGCTCGCGCCTCTGCGGAGCACCAGCGATGGCGTGATGGATGAAGTGCATGCGGCGCGTGACACTCACGGCGCAGACCTGGTGTGCCTGTGGATTCAAGGATCGGCGGGAGGGCCATGGGGTGGCACTGTCGGCTACGCCTATCAATTGACTTCGGCCTCGTCCAGTTTCGCGCCCTGGGGCTTCAGCGTCGTGGAGCAGTATTGGGCAGCGTCGTACACGATGGCGCATGAACTCGGCCACAATATGGGTGCTCAGCATGACCGCGCCAATGCGGGCAATAGTGGCGCCTACTCCTACTCATACGGATATCAGAATGCTGTTCTCGGGTCGGCGTTCCGCACCATCATGGCGTATCAATGCGCCGGCATGAGCTGTCCGAAGATCCCGTACTGGTCGAACCCCGTGGTCAGCTACAACGGCACGCCGACCGGCATTGCAAGCAATCAGGCGAATTCCGCCGACAACGCGCTGACATTGAACAACACTCGTACCGCGGTAGCGGCATTCCGCAGCGGGGCCGCCGGTTGCACCTACCAGATCAGCCCCACATCGGCGACGGTGGGCAGCAGTTCGGGATCCGGAAGTGTGTCGGTGACGGCAGCGAGCGGTTGCGCTTGGACTGCGTCTACCGCGACAAGCTGGCTGCAGGTGACCTCAGGATCGAGCGGGAGCGGCAACGGCACGGTCTCCTACAGCTACACTTCGAACGCCAGCACCAGTTCGCGGAACGGCAGCATCACCATCGCAGGCAATACCTTCTCGATCACGCAGAATGGCTCGGCGGGCAGCAATGTGTCCATCACCGTCAACAGTGTTCCATCCGGCTTGAGCGTGATGGTCGGAGGGAGCCCTGTCACCACGCCGCACACGATGAACTGGCCCTCGGGCACGAATCTCTCGCTGAACGCGCCGTTGACGCAGGGCAGCGGAGGCACCCGCCACAACTTCAGTTCGTGGAGTCATGGCGGCGGCGCGTCGCAGACAGTCACACCTTCCTCGGCGACAACTTACACGGTCAACTACTCCACGCAGTATCTGCTCACGACGTCAACGAGTCCATCAGCGGGAGGATCGCTGGCAATCGCGCCGTCCTCTTCCGATGGCTTCTACAACTCGGGTGTTGGAGTGCAGATTTCCGCGATCGCCAACAGCGGTTACAATTTCTCGAGCTGGACGGGTAGTGTCACCGGTTCCACGAATCCCGTCACGGTGACGATGAGTGCTCCGCGCAATCTCACCGCGAATTTCACGGCGACGTCGACCAACTTGAGTATCACCATCGCTTCACAACCGTCGGGGCTGAGCATCACAGTCGACGGGACCGCCTACACCACACCGCAGACTTTCACCTGGCAATCGGGATCGACGCACACGTTGCTCGCACCCTCGCAGCAGGGCAGCACGAACACGCGCCACAACTTCTCGAACTGGAGCAATGGCGGCAGCGCGTCGCAGACCATCACCACCCCGTCGTCCGCGACTACCTACACAGCGAACTATCAGACGCAGCATCGCCTCACTACATCAGTGACAGGATCCGGGTCGATTGCCGCCAATCCCGCCTCGGGCGACGGCTTCTACAACGCCGGCACCTCCGTTCAACTCACGGCGAATCCGAATGCGGGAAATCAGTTCAGCAGTTGGAGCGGAGCACTGACTGGCAATTCCAGCCCGTCAGCAGTGCTGATGGACGGGCCGAAAACGGCGACTGCGAACTTCGTCGCGTCCACTGGCAGCTACACGGTGACCAGCTCACCCGCGGGTTTGACGGTGCTCGTCGACGGTGGCACTTACACCACTCCACAAACCTTCAACTGGACGGCAGGCTCTTCGCATACGTTGAACGCGCCAGCATCACAGGGATCGGCCAGCACGAGGAATGTCTTCACATCGTGGGCGCACGGAGGCAATGCGTCGCAGACCATTACCGCCCCAGCGTCCGCAACCACCTATACCGCCAATTATCAGACGCAGCACAAGCTCACCACCACCATCACCGGCAACGGCAGCGTCACGGTAACGCCTGGCGCCGCGGACGGTTTCTACAACGCTGGTACCGGAGTGCAACTCTCCGCCAGCCCGAACCAGGGTTCGCAATTCGGCGGCTGGAGTGGATCGCTGACGGGCACAGCGAATCCAGCAACACTCTCGATGGATGCGCCGAAAAACGTCACTGCGACGTTCGGAATCAGTTCCACTGGCATCACCGTCACGACATCTCCGGCTGGATTGCAGATGCTGGTGGACGGCGTGACGTATACTTCGCCACAGAACTTCAACTGGACAGCGGGCAGTTCGCACACCATCGGCGTTTCATCTCCGCAGGGAGGTTCGCAGACGCGCTACGTCTTTGCGAACTGGAGCGATGGCGGGGCGATCTCGCATACCATCACAACACCAGCGGCGGCCACCACGTACACCGCGAACTTCACCACGCAATTCTCGCTCGCGACCGTGATTTCGCCGATCAGCAGCGGTTCGATTACCGCGTCGCCGGTGTCGCCCGACGGATTCTACAATGCCGGTGCGACGGTGCAACTGACCGCGCAGCCACTGATCACGTATACGTTCACCGGCTGGACTGGTGATCTCTCCGGCGCCGCGAGCCCGGCATCGCTGGTGATGAACGGTGCGCGCAACGTAACAGGCAACTTCTCAAGAGCTTCCACCTGCGGCTACACGCTGAGCCAGAACGAGACCACGGTCTCCGCTTCCGGAGACGTGCGGACGGTGACTGTGACCTCGGCTCCGGAATGCACCTGGAGCGTCTCTACGGCTTTGACCTGGGTGCAGATCACATCCGGTAATCAGGTGAATGGCAGTGGGACGGTGCGAATGGTGATCGCTGCGAATACGACCGGTGCGCCGCGGACGGGTGTGGT
>JAEUQE010000194.1 GCA_016789785.1 Bryobacterales bacterium | reverse complement strand
CCGAAGGCCGCCCGGTGAACGCCGAGGCGGCTTTCGTGTTTCTTACTTCAGCGTCCGGATCTTGATCGCGCGGAACCACGCTTCGTCGTTGTGATTCTGCAGAGCGATCGGTGATTGCTTGCGGGGCTGCGTGGCGAGCGCCTTGTAGATGGGCGACTCCGTGGTCCAGCGCTTGGCGGCGCGGGCCAGCGTGTCCGGCGCATCAAGGCTTCCGTCCACCACCTTGACGCCGTTCAACCAATGCTCGATTCGGTTGCCGCGCACCACGACTCGGGCCTGATTGAACTCGCCGGGCTTCTTCGCGGCGGCTTGCGTGGTGGCGAGCATGTCGTAGAGCGCGCCGGCCTGATAGTAGCCACCGCGGCGCGCATCGGCGTGGCCGGCATCGTCGATCACCTGATACTCAAAGCCGACAATGTATTCCTGGGTCGAATCGGCGCGCTTGGTGGCGCGGCTGCGGATTGAGTCGTTGGCGAGATCCTCGAAGCGCTTGAAGCCCTCGGCTTTCAGACGCTTTTCGTTGATGAAGAAGCGATCCTGGATGCGATACTTCAGTCCGCTGTTTCCGCCGGGTGAGATTTTCCATTCGAACGACAGCTCGAAGTCGCCATAAGTGCCGTTGGTGAAAAGATCCTCGCGTAGACCGGGCTTGGCCTTCGACTTGAGGCAACCGTCTTCGATCATCCAGGATTGTCCCGGGGGACTGAGTTTCGAGACATCCACCCATCCGGCGAACGATTTCCCGTCGAAGAGCAACTTCCATCCGGCGGCTTTTTCTTCTGGCGTGAGCGTATTCGGGTCCGCGGCGAAGCAGGCGCAGACGAGGAGTAGACCGAGCGAGAGACGCATTGGGAAACTATATCACCGAGCCATGCCTGTTCGCGCTGGAAGACGCGCTCGATGTCCTCGCGAAGCCGCAGGCAAAGCGGGGCAAGCCGATCGGTGCACGTCTGGTGTTTCCCAGGACGCGCTCACAGAGTTGTGGAGAAGTGGCCGAGAAGCGCCTACGCCAGCACCTGCTCGACCAGGTTCCCGTGCACGTCGGTAAGCCGGTAATCGCGGCCCTGGAAACGATAGGTCAGCTTCAGGTGATCGAAGCCCAACAGGTGAAGAATGGTCGCGTGAAGGTCGTGCACGTGCACCTTGTCCTTCACCACGTTGAAGCCCAACTCGTCGGACTCGCCCATCACCAGACCAGGCTTCATTCCACCGCCAGCCAACCACATGGTGAATGCATTCGGGTGATGGTCGCGGCCATCGGAGCCGCCCTGCACCATCGGCGTCCGGCCGAATTCCCCGCCCCACACCACCAGCGTGTCCTTCAACAAACCGCGCTGCTTCAGATCGGTCACCAGCGCGGCGCAGGCCTGATCGGTGTCCTTGCAGTTCGCCGCCAGATCCTTCACCAGGTTCCCGTGCTGATCCCACGCCTCATGATAGAGTTGCACGAATCGCACACCGCGCTCCACCAAGCGGCGCGCCAGCAGACAGTTGTTCGCAAACGAAGGCTTGCCCGGTTCGGCGCCGTAAAGATCGAGCACGCTCTTCGGCTCCTTGGAGAGATCCATCAACTCCGGGGCACTGGCCTGCATGCGGAACGCCATCTCAAAAGAGTTGATCCGCGTCGCGATCTCCGGATCACCCGTGCGCTGCAGATGCATTTCGTTGAGGCGCTTGATCGAGTCGAGCGAATCCCGCTGCATTTCGTTGTCGACACCCTTGGGATTCGAGAGATACAGCACCGGATCGCCACTGCCGCGAAACTGCACACCTTGATACACGGTGGGGAGAAAGCCGCTGCCCCAACAGGAATTGCCGCCGCTCGGGCCTTTCTTGCCGGAACTAAAGACCACGAATGCGGGCAGATCCTTGGACTCGCTGCCTAGTCCGTAGGTGACCCATGCGCCCATGCTTGGGCGGCCGAACTGCTGTGAGCCCGTGTTCATCAACAACTGACCCGGAGCGTGATTGAAGGCATCGGTCACCATCGACTTGATGATCGCGATGTCATCCACGATTTTCGCTGTGTGCGGCAGCAACTCGCCGATCTCCACGCCATTGCTTCCCGCGCGAGTGAACTTGAACTTCGGCCCCAGAAGCTTCGAATTCGGATTGATGAACGCCGCACGATAGCCCTTCAGCAGATCCGCCGGCGGAAGCGTGCCATCGAATTTCGCAAGCTGCGGTTTGTTGTCGAAGAGTTCCAGATGGCTCGGCGCACCGGCCATGAACAGGAAGATGACGTTCTTCGCCTTCGGCTCATGATGCGGCTTTTTCGGCGCCAGCGGATCAGCGGATGCGGCCTTGGCCGTGCCCAGCAACTGGCTCAATGCGATTGCACCGAGTCCGATGCCACACTCCTCCACGAACCAGCGGCGGGAGATTGCTTTCGGGTCCATCATGATGTGCTACTCCTTCGTAATCGTCTCGTCCAGGTTCAACAACACGCGCGACACCACGGTCCATCCGGCCACTTGAGCGGCGTTCGTGCCCGACGGAGCACCCTCCACCATCTCCTCGGGATTGAGCTTTCCCGACACGAAGCGCTCGGTCTGCCGCTTCAACAACCTCAACAATTCCGCGGACTCCTTGGCCTCAGGCTTACGCGACAGGCAACGGCGGAACGCGTATTCGAGCCGCTCCGCGTCGGTCTTACCGCCTTCCTTCAACGTCTTCACCGCAAGCGCGCGGGCCGCCTCCAGGAACAGCGGTTCATTCAACGTCGTGAGCGCCTGCAGCGGCGTGTTTGACCGGCTGCGGCGTACACATGCCATATCGCCATTCGGCGTATCGAAGTTCTGCAACATCGGATAGGGCACGGAGCGATAGCGGAACGTATAAAGCGCACGGCGGTAGCGATTGTCGCCCTTCTCTTCGTGCCATTGCTTCGGACCGTAGCTGGCGGGAGGAAGGAATAGGAATTCCGGCGCGGGCGCATAGACGCTGGGGCCGCCGATCTTCGCATTCAACAAGCCACTGGCCGCCAGCGCGATGTCGCGCACAATCTCGCCTTCCACGCGGAATCGCGGGGCACGCGCCAGCAGACGGTTGAACGGATCCCGATCCAGCAGTTCCTTCGAAACTGTTGACGATTGGCGGTAAGTGGCGGAGGTGACAATCAGCCGGTGCAGATGCTTCATGCTCCAGCCGCGATCCATGAACTCGACCGACAGCCAGTCGAGTAGTTCCCCGTGGGAAGGCGCCTCGCTCTGCTTTCCGAGATCCTCGCTCGTCGCGACAATGCCCGTTCCGAAGTAGCTCTGCCAGATCCGATTCACCATGGTGCGGGCGGTGGTGGGTGAGTTGCGGTCAGTGATCCACTGCGCGAAGCCGAGGCGATTGGGAGGCGCGCCGGCGGGCATCGGATGGAGGAATGCGGGACTGCCGGGCTCGACCGCATGGCCAGGCTTGAGGAAATCGCCACGCACCAGCAGGTGCGTCGTCCGAGGTGTTTCGCGCTCATTGAGAACGAGCTGCGACGTACCTTCGGGATGCTGCTTCCAAAGCTCTTCAATGCGATCGTTCGCATCCTTCCATTCGGCGACTGTGGTGCGCCAGTAGCTGAATACGGCGTTCTTCTGCGACTCGGTCCGCTGAGCGTGCGGGATGGCGAGGATCGCTCGAACATTGGAGGGCACCGGATCGGCCGCGGTCTGATCCGCATCGGTGATCGACAAGCGGAAGCGCCCGAGATTGTGATTCTGATTGTCGTCGCTATTCCATCCGCCGTGGCGCTGATTCAGATACACGGTGAGCACGGTGCCTTGCGGATTCTCGATGGGAGTCTCAAACGTGAAGACCGCGTTCTGCGGCAGATTGCGGCGCAGCGGGCCAACGTCGGTGCTCCACGCCGTATCGTCCTTGCCGTCGATGGCATACTCGATCGGGCCCGTCACTCGCCGGTTCTTGCTCTTGTCGAAGTGGATTGCTTCGAGTTCCTTCTCCGGTGGATTCACACTGGCGGTGGCTCGCGCGATCTTCACTTTCACGGGCTTCGCATCACCGCCGGCCGGCGCAGCTTCGATCTCGATTTCGGTCAGCGCGCCAGTCCCTTTAATGGAACGGCCCGGTCCGCCAAGAGGCAGATTCGGATCATTCAGAAGATCCAGCCGCAGCGCCGTGATGCGCTTCTGATCAGACTTCAGCGTGAACTTGGCCTTGTGTTTCGTCGGCGCGTAGCCCGCGGCAAGCAGCGAATCATCGGATTGCAGCAGGTACTTCTGTCCGCCGGTGGAGATATCGTCGACATCTGCTTTCAACGCAACCCATTTCGGCTGATCGTGACGCACCTTGTCTTCCCAAACGGACATCGCCGCCTGCCAGTCCTGATTGCGTTGGCGCAATTCCTTCTCAATGCCCTGGATCCTGTTCAGCAGTTCGAAGCGCTTACGTTGCTCCTCCACCGTATAGACGGCCATCGCGGCCTCATGGCTGTTGTTGAAGAATGCGAAGACGCGATAGTAGTCTTCCTGCGTCAAGGGATCGTACTTGTGGTTGTGGCATTGAGCGCACTGGATGGTGAGGCCGAGCATGCTCTTACCGATGGCGTCCATGCGGTCGAACATCGCCTCCACCCGGAACTGCTCAGGGTCGATGCCGCCTTCCTCGTTGATCATCGAGTTGCGCAGAAAGCCTGTGGCGACGCGCTGATCCTGTGTCGCGTTTGGGAGAAGGTCGCCGGCAAGCTGTTCGATCAGGAAACGGTTGTAGGGGAGGTCGCGATTCATCGCGGAGACGACCCAGTCGCGATAGAACCACACCCATCGCTGCTTGTCTTTCTCGAAACCGTCGGAGTCGGCGTAGCGCGCTGCATCCAGCCAGTGACGCCCCCAACGCTCGCCATAGTGCGGCGAGGAGAGCAGACGCTCCACCTGCTTCTCGTAGGCGTTCTTACTTGGGTCCTTGAGGAAGGCGTCGATCTCGGCAATGGTAGGCGGCAGTCCCGTGAGATCGAGACTCAGACGGCGCAACAACGCCGGCCTGCCTGCCTCCGGCGAAGGCGCCAGATTTTCTTTCTCGATGCGAGCGGCGATGAAATAGTCGATCGGGTTGCGAGGCCACTTGGCGTTGCTGACAGCGGGAACAACCGGCCGCTTGGGCGCGACAAAAGCCCAGTGTTTCTTGATCTCGGCGTTCTGCACGCCCACACCGTCAGGCCAATCGGCGCCCTGATCGATCCACGCCTTGATGGCCGCGATCTGTGCCGAATCCAGCGGTTTGCCACCCATCGGCATGCGGGCCTGGTCGCCCAGTCCGGCCACGCGTTGATATAGACTGCTGCGCGCGGCATCGCCGGGAACGATGGTCTTTCCCGACTGCCCGCCCTGCATCGCGACGTTCTTCGCATCCAGCCGCAAGCCGCCAAGTTGCGCTTTCGGGCCATGGCAACCGTAGCAGGATTTCTCCAAAACAGGCCGGATTTGTTGGACGAAATCGATCTTCGAATCGGGCCCCTGTGCGGAGACCGAGTTCAGCGACACGAATAGCAGCAGCGTGGAAAGGCGCACCATGCATTCACATTATATGCTGCGCGGTCCTTGCGCGGTCTTATTCGCTTTCGGGCTGCGGAAGGTGCTGGGTATTGAGCACGGGGGCGCGGTCTTCCACTTTTGCGGCGGAATGGCGGCCCCTGCGGACCAACGCTTTGCCTACCACCACCACGCCGATGGCGAGGAGCGCCTGCACCGCGTATTCGAGAGTTTTCGATGGATGGAACGTCTGATGGACCCAGGGATCGGTCATGATCATCTCGCCGCCGACACGACCAAGGATCGCCGCGCCGATCAGAACGATCATCGGGAAGCGATCCATAATCGTCGAGAGTAAGTTGCTGGTGAAGACGACGAAAGGAATACTGAGGCCGAGCCCGAAGATCAGGAGTCCAATATTGCCCTTGGACGTTCCGGCGATGGCGAGGATATTGTCGGTGGACATGGTGATGTCGGCGATCAGAATGTAGAGCATCGCCTGAAACAGGGTAGTGGCGTGCTTCCCGCCCTCCTCTTCACCCGAGTCGTCCACCAGAAGCTTCACGGCGATCCAGAGAATCAGCAGTCCGCCCACCAGCTTCACGAATTGCAGCAGCAGAAGTTGCGCGGCGAAAAAGGTGAGCACGATGCGGAGCACCACCGCCACACCCGCGCCCGCCATGATTCCGATTCTCTTCTCGCGCGCCGGAAGTGTCTTCACAGCGAGGGCGATGACGACCGCATTGTCACCGGCCAACAGAAGGTCGATGAGCACGATGGAGAGGATGTCCAGAAGAAACTGCGTGTTGAATTCCATTCAGCCCGATCCTCTGATGATCCCACGACTGGCGATTGCAGTGTGAGTTCGAGGGACGGAACGGGTCCGGCTCCGGTATGATAGCGAGTCATGCGAGCGATGCTGCTGACCCTGGGATTCGTTTCTTTGCTTGGAGCCACTCTTGGAGCCACCGATTGGCCGCAATTGCGCGGGCCGCAAGGCAGTGGTGTATCCACGTCGGCGAAGCTCCCTCAGGAGTTCGGGCCGAACAAGAACGTGATCTGGAAGACGAAGCTTCCGGTTGGGCATTCCTCTCCGGTGATCAGTGGCGACCGTATCTTTCTCACCGGCGCCGAAGGCGGCGAGAAGTCGGACGCCGGTCTGAACAAGATCGTGGACAAGGGCGGCAAGCTGTTCACGATCTGCGTGGACCGGAAGACGGGCAAAGTGTTGTGGATGCGCCAGGCGCCTCGGCCGAGGGAAGAGCGCTATCAGCCGACGAACTCCGCCGCGTCGCCAAGCCCTGTGGTGGACGGCAAGACCGTATACGTCTTTTTCGGCGACTACGGCCTGATCGCCTACACGTTCGATGGAGAAGAGCGATGGAGGCATCCATTGGGCCCGTTCAACAACGTCAACGGACATGGTTCCTCACCGATTGTTCATGGGCGGATGGTGCTTCTGGTCTGCGATCAGGACACGAATTCGTTCCTGCTGGCGCTGGATAAGAATACAGGCAAGGTGATTTACAAGGTGGAGCGCCCGGAAGTTACTCGAAGTTATGTAACTCCCGTGGTCTACCGGCCGGCCAAGGGGCGCGCGGAACTGGTTGTGCCGGGCGCGTATCACATGATCTCCTACGACGTGGAAACGGGGCGCAAACTCTGGTGGATCGGGGGCCTGTCGTGGCAGCCGAAATCCATGCCCGTTCTTCACGACGGCCTCATCTACGCGCATTGGTGGGAGAGCGGCGGCGAGGCCGAGACGTCTACCGAAACGCCCAAGTTCTCCGAATTGCTGGCCAAGTTCGATGCCGACAAAGACGGCCGGATCAGCAAGGACGAGGTGAAGAGCGATGAGCGCATGGGGCGCAGTTTCGACAACATTGATCTGGCGATGGACGGGTTCGTGGAGGAACGGGATTGGGAGAACAACCGTGCACGCCGGGCTTCGCGGAATAGTCTGCTGGCGGTGCGACCGGGGGGCGAGGGCGATGTTGCCGAGTCGCACATCGCATGGCGCATGCAGAAGTTTCTTCCCAATTGTCCGACACCGCTGATTTACGACGGCGTGATGTATCTGGTGAAGGACGGCGGGATCGTCACCACGCTCAATCCGAAGACGGGCGAGATCTACAAGCAGGGGCGGCTGACGGGTGCTCTCGACACTTACTATTCGTCGCCAGTCGGCGGCGCCGGCCTGGTGTTCATGAGCAGCCAGCAGGGGAAAGTGTCGGTGTTGAAGGCGGGCGCGCAATGGGAGATGGTCGGGCAGGCGGACATGGAAGACGAGATCTTCGCGACACCGGCGCTGGTGGACGATCGGATCTACTTGCGGACACGCAACACGCTGTACTGCTTCGGTCAGTGAAATACGTCGGTCGTGGCATGGTATATATACCGTGCCACGGTCTCGGCTCGAGAGCCGACACCTGGAGTTGGACGTTTGAGGCCCGAATCCGCCTGGTACCAGGAAGAGTGCTAGTGCGCCGTTTCCCGCGAGTTTGGAATTCCGTGTTGCCGAACTACAATAGGGTCATGAGCTTCGACGACTATAAGCTCGTGATCTATCGGAACCGGCCTGACGGCTGGGTTGCCGAAATTCCTGCGATTGCCGGGTGCCACGCGCTGATGCCGACTGCCCAGGAAGCGGTGAGTGAACTCGTCAAGGTGTTCGAACTGATCGAAGAGGAACACCGCGCGAGCGGTCAGGCCTTGCCACGCGACACGACCGAAATCGTGCATGCCTAGTGCCCGCGCCTCTGAGATCCAACGAGTGGCCGCCAAACTCGGATTCGAGCGAGCGCGCCAAACGGGAAGCCATGAACGATGGCGGCACGAGGATGGCCGGGCTACAACAATTCCCATTCATGGCGGACGCGATATTGGCCCGCCCTTGTTCTATCGAATCCTTGAGCAACTCGGGATCGACCTCGAGACTTTCGACCGCCTTCGGTAGTCCCGCCCGTTCGGGTTCTTTTGTGCCAGCCCAGATTCCCCAGAACATCATAGTGCGTGCCTCATTTGTTCTTTCGGTGGTTATGCTTTCGGTGACCCTTCTGTCTTGCGAGTCATCGCAAAAAACGCGAATTCGCCGCGAGAGGCTTGAATCGCAGGCAAGAGCGTTGGCTGCGTCGAAGCACTTTGCGGGCTCGGTGCTCGTAGCGGAGGCGGACGACACTCTGCTCGAAACGTCATTTGGGCTTGCCGACTCCGCTTCGGGTCAAGTAAACAAGCCGAAGACCAAGTTTCGGATCGGCTCCATCACAAAACAATTCACGGCAACGCTAATCGAGCTTCTTCGCGAGGAAGGGAAACTCCGCCTTGGCGATCCGTTGTCGAAGTACATCAAAGGGAGCCCGGCTGCCTGGGCGGGGGTCACCATCCAACAGGCTCTAAACCACACTTCCGGAATTGCCGACTTTACCGAAGATCCAGACTTTGACCAGTGGTCGTCCAGCCCAAGGACACCGGGTGAGACCATCTCGTTCTTCCGCTAACGTCCGCTGGAGTTTCCGTCCGGGAGCAAATTTGAATACAGCAATTCGAACTACATTCTTCTGGGTGCCGTGGCGGAGACCGCCGGTAACAGACGATTTGGCGACCTGCTGAGAGAAAGAATCCTGATCCCGCTGCGCATGATTGACTCGGGCTTGGATGAAGGTGGCCAACTCGACCTGACCCGCCGAGCAAAAGGGCATGTGCTAACGAATGGAACCCTACGTTCCGGCCTACGCCCAGTCTCGGCGGCTTGGGCCGCGGGTGGGATGTACTCGACGACAGGTGACCTACTGCGGTGGGTACAAAGCCTCTTCGGGCTCCGCGTAGTCTCGGACGAATCACTTCGTCAGATGATAGGCGAGACACAAGGCGACTACGGCTTTGGCTTCGCCTTGTCGGTCTATCAGGGTAGCCGTCTGGTTTGGCACGACGGCACCATTGATGGATTCTCGGCGCACCTGAGTTATCTTCCGGCTCGACGCATAACCGTGATTGTACTCAGTAATGTCGAGAATGATGATGTCGTCGCCGCTATGCATGCTGGCCTTCTTGCGGCGGCAATCCGATAGTAGCCCCCACGCTAGTCGCGATGTCATTACTCAACCAGTACTCGATCGCGTGACGGCGCCAAATGTCCAAACTCCAGGTGGCGCTACTTCGTCGCGAAGCCGCAGATGGTCTCGATATCCGCACCGTCCAGCCGCGCCTCCGGATGTGCCCGCAGATACGACGGCATCGGCATCGAGTGATTCTCCACCGCCTCGCAGACTTCGTAAGTCAGCACCTTGCGACGGTCTTCGGCATAGCGGCCCCACTCGGAGAAGTTCAGCCTCTGCCGGCCATGCTTCACGTGATCCGCCATCAGCCACGACATCGGCGCCACGTTGCTGTACCAGGGCCACTGCGTCTCGTTCGAATGACAGTCGTAACAGGCGCGCCGCAGCACCTTCTCCAACTCCGGCGCGGGCTGAAACCGGAGCGCCGGATCCGATAGCGGATTCGTTCGCTCGGGCCGCACCAGTTGCGCGGCCGCCGCCAGCAGGATGACCAGCACGCCGCCCAGTTTCAGAAATCGCATCATGCCACTTGGACGATGAGCATCCATGAAGTGTTACGCGGCGAGCGCCGCAAGGAGTGTTAAGAACTGCGAAGGGTGCGCGGCAGACCGCAAAGCCTACCGCACACCACATCCTCACTGAATCGTCATTGGGGAAGATCGAGCAGCATGAATTCGGCATCCGCTGTCGCGCGAATCCGCAACTCCGTCTCGCCTTCCACGCGGCCTTGATCACCAGCGTTCAAGGCGTTGCCGTTCAGTTCGACCGCACCGCGAATCACAAACAGATACGCTTTTCGGTCCGTTGCCATCGTGTGCACAACATCCTCACCGGGCTTCAGCTCGGAAAGAAAGATCGTCGCATCCTGGTCAATGGCGAGCGTGTCGGGAATCGCACCCGAGGAAACCACTGGCAGCAGTTTCCCCGCCCGGCTTCCGAAGGCACGCTGCTCCCAACGGGGCTTCGAGCCTTTGGTCCGCGGCAGGATCCACAACTGCAGGAAGTGCGCCGGATCCGTCTCCGACCCGTTGTACTCCGAGTGCATGATGCCGGCGCCCGCCGACATCACCTGCACCTCACCAGCCTTCAACTCATGCTGCGTCCCGAGGCTGTCGGCATGCGCGAGCGAGCCTTGCAGAACATAGGAGATGATCTCCATGTCGCGGTGGCCGTGCCTGCCGAAGCCTTGGCCGGGTTGCACCACATCATCATTGAACACGCGCAACGCGCCCCACTGCACGTTCTTCGGGTCATAGTAGCTGTCAAACGAGAAGTGCCAGCGTGTGGACAGCCAGCCGAAATCCTGGTGGTGGCGTTGCGCCGAAGGAATGATCTGAATCATGTTCGTTTCTCCTGTGTCATATTATCCGTTATCACGATATTTGTCAAGAGGAATAAATTTCCGCCCGCACCAGTGGTATCCTGCAAGGAAGTTCTTCCGCGTCGTAAGATCTTTCCCAAGCATTCACGGCCATGGCACAAACGCAAGCGATCGAGACGCGGAGCATGAGCGCTCCTTTTCGCAACTACGCATTCAATGCGTCCTACGACGAGATGTTCGCGGGGACCGGACTCCCCCGCGACCACTATCGCGGGCTCTACGACTTGCTACTCGACATGCCTGGCGAAGAATTTCGCCGCCGGAAGCAGGCCGCCGACCTCTCTTTCCTGCATCAGGGGATCACATTCACTGTCTATGGCCGGGAAGAAGGTACCGAGCGCATCTTCCCGAACGATCTGCTCCCGAGAATCATCACGCGGGCCGAGTGGGCGCGCCTGGAACAAGGCTTGACGCAGCGCATTCTCGCACTCAACCTCTTCCTGCGCGACCTCTACCACGAGGGCAAGATCCTCTCCGACGGCGTGGTTCCCCGCGACATCATCTACACGTGCAAGCATTTCCGCCGCCAGATGCGTGGCTTGCACGTCCCGAAGAACACGTACATCACGGTGGTGGGGACGGACCTGATCCGCCACCCATCCGGCGAGTTCGTGGTGCTTGAGGACAACCTGCGTGTGCCGAGCGGTGTTTCCTACATGCTCACCAGCCGCGAGGTGATGAAGAAGGTCTTTCCGGTGTTGTTCCGCGAATGCAACGTGAAGCCGATCGAACAGTATCCGCAGACCCTGCTCGCGACGTTGCGCGCGCTTGCCCCCCAAGGCCGCAGTGAGCCGGCCATCGTCCTGCTGACACCTGGCGTTTACAACTCCGCTTACTTCGAACACGCCTATCTTGCGCGGCAGATGGGCATCTACCTCGTTGAGGGCCGCGACCTGCTTGTACACAACAATCTCGTCTACATGCGGACCACCACGGGCCTGCAGCGCGTCGACGTGATCTACCGCCGCATTGATGACGACTTCATCGATCCGCTGGCATTCCGTGCCGATTCCTCGCTCGGCGTGCCTGGCTTGTTCAATGCCTATCGCGCCGGCAACGTCGCGCTGTGCAACGCGCTTGGCACCGGCGTGGCCGACGACAAAGCGATCTACGCCTACGTTCCGAAGATCATCAAGTACTACCTGGGGCAGGATCCGATCACGAACAACGTGGAGACGTATCTGTGCAGCGACGACACCGAACGCAGCCATGTGCTGGCGAATCTCGACAAGCTGGTGGTGAAAGCTGTTGGTGAGTCCGGTGGATACGGCATGCTGATCGGCCCACATTCCACAGCCGCGGAGCGCGCCGAATTCGCAAAGCGCATTGAAGCTGATCCGCGCAACTACATCGCGCAACCCACCATCATGCTCTCGTCCGCGCCCTGCTACATCGATGGCCAGGTGGAGCCTCGCCACGTGGATCTTCGCCCCTACATCCTGTTCGACGGCGACAAGGTCAACATTGTGCCGGGCGGTCTTACGCGAGTCGCGCTACGCAAGGGTTCCCTGGTTGTGAATTCCTCGCAAGGCGGCGGCAGCAAGGACACTTGGGTTCTCGAATAACCGCAGGAATCGAAACGGAGCAGCCATCATGCTATCCCGAGTTGCCGACAGTCTCTATTGGATGAGCCGCTATCTGGAGCGCGCGGAACACACCGCGCGGCTCATCACCGTGAACCTCAATCTGACACTGGATCTTTCCCACGCATCCGTGGATCAAGGTTGGGCGCGCGCGACGACCAGCCTCGGCATGATGCTTCCAACGCCGGGCGACGCGACCTCCCTGGCACAAATGCTGGTGTTCGACCCAAGCCCTGGCTCATCCTCGATCATTGCCTGCATCATGACGGCGCGGGAGAATGCGCGTCAGGTTCGCGAGCAGATCAGTTCCGAGATGTGGGAGCAACTCAACCGTCTCTTTCACGAAGTGAAGCGCGCTTCGGTGGATGATCTGATGACCACCGATCCCATCGAGTTTCTGCACGAAGTGGTCGAGGGCATGCACCTGTTTCACGGCATCACGGACTCGACCATGGCGCACGGCGAAGCGTGGCGGTTTATTCAAGCGGGACGGTACGTGGAAAGGGCGGTCGATATCGCGACATTGCTGCGCGCCCACTTTCACGAGTTTCATGTCGCGGGCGACGGCTCCATTGATCCTCGGGATCACCTGCACTGGATCGCGCTGCTCAAAAGCTGCACGGCGTTTGAAGCCTACTGCAAGGTATACACGGCCGACCCCAAGGCGAACCACATCGCGGAGTTCCTTCTGCTCAATTCCGAATTCCCCCATTCGGTGCGCTACTCAGTGGACCGTCTGCACAACGGGCTGGAAGCGCTGCCCGACATGGGGTGGACCAAGAAAAGCAGCCGGCTGACTCGTCTTTCCGGCCGGTTGAAAGCCGCGCTGAGTTTCAGCCAGATCGAGGAGATCATGCATGGCGGCATGCGCGAGTATCTCGACAACATCAAAGTCCAGTGCGGCCAGATCCATTCCGCGCTGTATCAGGTCTACGTCCACTATCCGATCGAGTCCGCGGTGGAGGCATAGTTCATGTTTTACGCAATCCGGCACACGACGCGATTTCACTATGACGGGCCAGTTACCGAAACGGTGATGGAAGTGCGCAAGCATCCCCGCACCGAGGGGAATCAGCGTTGCCTGAACCACACGCTGCGCGTCACGCCCCGCGCGCGCGTCTTCTCCTACCGCGATTATCTCGGCAACACCGTCCACCATTTCGACGTTCCCGGACGCTATACGCGTTTGATGATTGTCGCTGAGTCGATGGTGGAACTCGAGCCGTTAACCACGCCAACTCCACTCACCTCGAACGATTGGGCGGAACTCGACTATATCGTGCATCATGGCGACTACTGGGAGATGCTCACACCGAGCCAGTTCGCGCGGCCGAGCCGGGAGTTGCACGGACTCCGCGATGCGCTCGGCATCAAGCGCGAAGAGGATCCGTTAACCACAGTGCGTCTCGCCAAGCGCAAGATTCACGATCACTTCGACTATCAGACGTCGACCACGAAGGTGGATTCACCCATCGACGAAGCGATCCGCCTGCGCAAAGGCGTGTGCCAGGACTTCGCACACATCTACATCGCCATGATGCGCGAATTGCAGATTCCCGCGCGCTACGTCAGCGGGTATTTGTTTCACAGCCGCGCCGTGGACCGTTCGGCGGAAGGTGCGACACATGCATGGGCGGAGGTGCTGCTTCCGAAGATCGGCTGGCTTGGCATCGATCCCACCAACCGCCTGCTTGCATGCGAGCGCCACGTCCGCACGGCCATTGGGCGCGACTACGCCGATGTGCCGCCGACGCGTGGTGTCTTCAAAGGGGAGGCCAAGGGGGAACTCGCCGTGACGGTGAAAGTCACGCAGTCCGATGCACCCATCGAGGCATCGGGGGATGGTGGGCATTCCGAGCAATGGGCGCCGATCCCCGAGAGTGATCCCACGGCGGACCATCACCTGCATCAACAACAACAGCAATAGAGGCCTGCGCCGCCAATCGACGCAGGCCCCGCCGATTTCTTACAGTTTGTCCCAGGTCAATTCGCGCTTGCTCAAGATCGCTTCACGGCCAAGGATGGCGATCATTGTGCTCTCAGCCGCATAGAAGGCCGCGTTCTCGATCTTGTTGTTGCGGCAACCATCAATGAACTCATTGATGGCATCCTGTGTAATGTCGTACTTGGTCTCGACGGTCTCGGTCTTTCCGCCATCGCGAACCACGGTGTAGCCGCGGCGCGACGTGTTGATGTAGCCCTTGTCACAGATAAAGGTTTCCGAGATGTCCTGATAGGTCTGCCGGCCGAACTGATGCGCGCTGTAGCTGAACACCACGCCGTTGTCGTATTGATAGCTCAACGAAAGATTGTCGAACACATCGCCGATGGTGCGGATGGCGCGGCTTCCATAGCCTGTGGCCTTCGACGGGTGACCGCCCATGAACCAGTTGACGACATCCAGGTTGTGGCAATCCTGCTCAACGATGATGTCGCCCGAGGTTTCGCGATAGAAGTACCAGTTGCGGATCTTCTCCTCGCTCTGCGGGTGACCCGATCGAGTGGGAGGCGGACCGCCGAGCCACGCCGCACGAACCATCTTCACGGCGCCAAGCTCGCCGGACTTCAGAATCTCGTAGGCCTTCCGGTAGTCCTTGCCATAGCGTTGCTGATAGCCAACCGAAATCCGCTTGCTCTTGTCCGCCTTTTTCGCGGCTTCAATCACGCGGCGGCATCCCTTCGCATCCACCCCGGCGGGCTTCTCCATGAAGATATGCTTCTTGGCCTGCACCGCGGCTTCGAACATCTCGGGATGAAGGAACGCGGGTGTGCAGATCATCACCGCGTCGATGTCGCTGTTGGCGAGCATCTCCTTGTAGTTCTTGTATTCCTTCGCGCCCGAATAGCGTTTGCGTCCTTCGGCCAGACGGTCGTCGTAGATGTCGCAGATCGCGGAGATCTTCGCGAATTCGTTCTTGGCCGCGATGCCGCTATCGTGCAGACCACGTCCGCCGCAGCCGATCAGGCCGATGCTCAATGCCGAGTTCGCCATGGAGCCGCGAACCTGTTGCGACGTTGCCAGCAGGATTCCCATCGCCCCCGCGGACGTCGCGCCGAATCCCCGGCGAGTAGTCTCACTCATAGTCAATTCTCCTTTGCGTCCGAACGTTCCAAGTATCAATGCGATCACGCCCATTATACTGATATCTTTAGATGCTTCTATCGATTCTGATCCCGGTCTACAATGAGCGAACTGTTGTAGAACGCAGCCTTTCCCTGGTCCTGGCCGCACCACTGCCGGAGAACATGGAGCGCGAACTCGTCATTGTGGACGATTGTTCCACCGACGGAACCTCGGACATACTCAAGCGCATCGCCGCCACGGATTCCCGCATCCGGCTGTTCCGCCACGAAGTGAACCAGGGCAAGGGCGCCGCGGTTCGAACCGCGATCGAGAAGGCGCAGGGCGATTTCTCTCTCGTCCAGGATGCGGATCTCGAGTACGATCCGAGCGAGTACCCCAGGTTGCTGAAGCCCATGCTGGAAGGCTACGCCGATGCCGTATTCGGTTCCCGCTATCTCGCCGGGGAACAGACGCGAGTGCTCCCGTTCTGGCACTCGATGATCAACAAGCACCTCACCCTGCTTTCGAACATCTTCTCGAACATCAAGCTTACCGACATGGAGACCTGCTACAAGGTCTTCCGGACGGACTTACTAAAAAGCATCCCCATCCGCTCCGACCGTTTCGGCTTCGAGCCCGAGATCACTATGAAATGCGCGAAGCGGAAACTGCGCATCTACGAGGTGCCCATCAGCTACCACGGCCGCACTTATGAAGAAGGCAAGAAGATCGGCTGGAAGGACGGACTGAAAGCCCTCGGTGTGATTGTGCATTTCTGGCTGGTAGACGATCTGTATGTCGAGCCCTACGGACGCGCCTTTCTCAACAACCTGAGCGGCACACCGCAGTACTTGAGTTGGATCACACAACTGGTGCGTCCTCATCTCGGCGATACGGTGCTGGAAGTAGGAGCGGGCATCGGCAATCTGGCCGGACGCCTGATGGCGCGGCGTCAACTCTACGTGGCGGCGGAGAGTGATCCGCTTTATCTTCATGCGCTCAACAACCGCTTCCTCCGGACTCCGAACGTGCAGGTGGCGAAGCTGGATCCATCGCGGACGGAGGATTTTCAGCAATTCGATAGGCAATTCGACACAGCCCTTTGTATCAACGTCCTCGAATATCAGGACCGTCCGGAGCAGACACTCGCGGCAATGGTGAAACTGCTGAAGCCCGGGGGCAATCTCGTGGTGCTGGTGCCGCAGGGCAAATCGCTCTTCTGCCGTCTCGACCGAACGCTGGGCCACAAGCGGCGATTCTCCCGCCACGAGATCATCCAACTGCTGGAGCAGCAGGGACTCAAAGTGGAGCACACGCGGGATCTGGCGAAGTCCGGAGCTCTGGCATGGTTTCTGTTCGGCACCATTCTGGGACAGAAACGCATCAGCAAGCTTTGGCTGAAACTCTTCGACAAGACCGTCTGGTTCTGGAAACTGATTGACTGGCTGATGCCCTGGCGCGGCCTGACCGCGGTGATTGTCGCGTCGAAGAAGGCGTAAATGCGGGCACTGGCGCTCGACTACGATTCGCGCACGTTGCACGAGAACAACTTCGCCGATCCTTGTTTGAAACAGGAGGGCGACGTTCTGTTCCGGGTTCTGGAGGTCGGCGTGTGCGGCACGGATCGCGCACTCGTCAACTTCGCTTTCGGCTATCCGCCGGCCGGGGAACGCAGGTTGATTCTTGGCCACGAAGCTCTGGGGATGGTGGAGCAGTCGGCGTCGCCCCGATTTCGCGCGGGCGATCTCGTCGCCCCGCTCATCCGCCGCGCGTGCGAGTCTTCCTGCCGATTCTGCGCCACCGGACGCCGCGATCTCTGCGAAACCTCGGCGTACACCGAACGCGGCATCATGGGCGCGCATGGTTACTTCGCCGATCTCGCCGTCGACCATGAGCAGGATCTGGTGGCCATACCCGCGGAACTCCGCGGCTCCGCGGTGCTTCTTGAGCCGCTCAGCGTCGTCGAGAAGGCCATCCGCGTCGCACTCCGCGCAATGGAACACGAACCCCGGTCGGCGGTGGTTCTCGGAGCCGGCCCGATCGGCTACTTGAGCACACTCGCGCTGCTGGCACGAGGCATCGCGGTGACGGTCGCGTCGCTGGAGCCCGATTGCCCACCTCTTCGTGCGGCCGGCGCCGACTATCGCTGCGGGAATCCCCCGCATGCCGAGATCGTGGTGGAAGCGACAGGGTCGGGACAAGCAGCATTCGGCGCCATCGGGCTTCTCTCGCCTGGAGGAGCCGCGGTGATTCTGGGCGCCATGAACACAACCGGCGAGTTTCCATTTCACGACCTGATCGTAGGCAACCGCAAGGTGATCGGCTCAGTCAACACCGCGCCCATCGACTTTGAGGCCGCGGTGGAGGACCTGCGCCGCTTCCCACGCTCCATCGTC
>JAEUQE010000193.1 GCA_016789785.1 Bryobacterales bacterium | reverse complement strand
TCAATCGCTCCGAATTCCTTGGAGTAGTGCTTCTCCACCGGGATCGCCGCCACCGTCACCTGAGCGCGCTTCTGTTCGTGATACTCGATCATCTCGCGGATGTTCATGCGATAGATGTGATCCGCGCCAAAAATGCAGACCAGGTGCGGGTCGGCCTGCTCGATCAGGTTGATGTTCTGGTAAATCGCATCCGCCGTCCCGCGATACCAGGTTTCTTCGGTGTTGCGCATCTGCGCAGGTACGGGAATGATGAAGTGGTTCTTCAACATGCCCGTGGATTCCCACCCGTCCCGCAAGTGCTGCAGCAGAGACTGGCTCTTGAACTGAATCAAGACGTAGGTGGAGTAAACGCCGGAGTTCACCAGATTGCTCAATACGAAATCGACAATCCGGTATTGTCCACCAAATGGGACCGCGGGCTTTGCCCGCTCTTTGGTAAGTGGATAGAGACGCGTTCCTTTGCCGCCGGCAAGCACGAACGCGAGGACTCGAATCTGCATGGTCGCTCCCCAATCTGAACGCCAAACAATGCGAACCACGCGGCGGCACGTACCGTCCAGCCGCCACAGGTTGTGTGGTCAACGGTACCGCCTAGGTTGACCGAGAGCCAAGCCCTATTGTGTCAGCGTGTGCGTTACGAATCAAGAAACATCGCAGGAAGCATCAGGAATTGCCGGCAGTTCGCACCTGGCGGGCATAGAGGGAGAGCCGCGTATGCTTCGCGATTGCGTCGAAATCCCGATCCACGTGCCACACGGCAACCCGATTGGCGATCGCGATGGCGGCGATCAGGCAGTCCACCGACGAGCGCACCGTGACTCCCCGGCGCCGCAGGTCCCGGTAGATTTCGGCCGCCTCCAGATACATGTCCAACGGCACCGGATCCGCCAGCCTCGGCAACGCGAGCACGGATTCGCGAAACCGGTCGAGCCCCGGCCGGTCTGCCAGGCCCTGGAACAACTCCTGAATCACAGGCGGCACGGTCACCAGACTCAGCAGTTCCACCTCACTCAGCGGCCCGCCCAACTGGCCGCGCTGGAACTGAATCCACACGGAAGTATCCGCAAGAATCACGAATGCTTGCCCTTCGCAGCAGCATGTGCCATCGCAAGTGGTGCGTCCCCGCGCATCTCGCCCAAATTGCCTTCCCACAAGTTCGCACCATAGAACTCGGACAAGCGGCGCACCTTCTGCATCCGAATCACTTCTTCCAATGCTTTGTTGATGGTGGCCGAATAGGTCTTCAATCCCAACAAACTCGTGGCCTCCTCCAATAAGGCGTCGTCCAACACAACATTCGTACGTTTCATGTGTATAGTGTACCTCGGATGCCCCTGAAAAACAATGAAATCTTTGGGCAAGCAACTGTGATATCTTAGCCCCTTCATGACTTCCACCCGCCGCTGGACCATCGTCGTCCTCCTGAGTCTGGGGATGATCATCGCCTATGTTGACCGGGCGAATTTCTCGGTCGCCTTGGCGGCAGATGACTTCAAACAGTTCTTCAAGCTGACCGATCAGGACCGGGGGATCCTGAATTCCGCGTTCTTCTGGTCCTACGCGCTACTCCAGATTCCCGCGGGCTTCCTGGTGGATCGCTACGGCGTGAAGACTCCCTACGCGATCGGGTTCCTCTTCTGGAGCCTGACCTCGGCGGCCACGGCAGTTGCCAGCGCCGTTTGGCAGCTCAACGCCCTGCGTCTGTTGCTTGGCGTCGGCGAAGCAGTGGTGACACCCGCGAGCCTCCGATGGCTGCGTTTCAACGTCGAGGAGCGGCAGCGCGGGCTTGCGGTCGGCATCTATATGGCGGGCACGAAGTACGGTCCTGCGCTCGGTACGCCACTGGCGGGCTACCTGATCGAGATGTACGGTTGGCGCACGATGTTCGCGATTCTGGGTCTGGGATGCCTGTTTTGGCTCATCCCGTGGCTGACTCTGGTGAAGAACAACGATCGCGAGTTGGAAGCCGCTGCGATGAAGAAGATGACCTCGGCGCCGGTGTCCTTCGGACGCATCTTCAGCACCCGGCTGATCTGGGGCATCATTATTGGCACCTTCTGCTACAACTACTTCGTCTACTTCTGCCTGACCTGGATGCCCTCCTATTTCAAGGAAAGCCGCGGCTTGTCGCTCTCGGGATCGAGCGTTTACACCGGATTCAGTTTCGGAGGCATGGCTACCGTCGCGATCATTGCGGGCCTGATCGCCGACCGCATGGTGGTGCGTGGCGGCGATCCCGTAAAGGTGCGTAAAGCGTTCACCATCGCCGGTCTGATGGTGGCATCCACGGTCATCGGCGGCGCATTCATTCAGGACAACACCATGGCCCTGGCGCTCTCCATCTTTTCGCTCAGCGGACTTGGCCTGGCGACTGCGAACTATTGGGCGCTCACGCAGACCATGATGCCGGGTGCGGCGATCGGCCGCATCGCCGGCGTTCAGAACTGCGCCTCCAACCTGTCCGGCATTGTCGCCGCTATCCTCACCGGATGGCTGAAGCAGACTACGGGCAGCTATTCCGCCCCGATCTTCGCGGTCGGCGTGCTGCTGATCGTCGGCGTATGTGCCTATGTTTTCCTTGTTGACTCGAAGTACGTTCCGAAAGCGAGTTAGATCGATGTCCCTCACCCGCAGAGAACTTTTCGCAACCGCGGCCGCTGGCGGTGTCGCGGCGGCTGCGTCCCGCAAACCGAACATCGTCTGGATCATGGCCGACGATCTCGGCATCGGCGACCTCGGCTGCTACGGGCAGAAATACATTCAGACTCCGAACATTGACAGTATCGCGACGGAGGGCATGCGCTTCACCGATGCCTACGCTGGCTGCACGGTCTGCGCGCCATCGCGAAGCACGCTGATGACCGGCTTTCACATGGGCCACACTCCCATTCGTTCCAACGGCGGTGGCACTCCGATTTTCGAGAATGAGCTCACCGCTGCACGACTGCTGAAGCAAGCCGAATATGCGACGGGCTGCTTCGGGAAGTGGGGGCTTGGTGACATCAACACTGTTGGCGTGCCGTGGAAGAAGGGCTTCGACGAGTTCTACGGCTACCTGCATCAGGTCCACGCGCACTACTTCTATCCGCAGTATCTGTTTCACAACGAGAAGAAGGACATGTTGCCGGGCAACGAGAACGGCAAACGCACCAGCTACTCCCATGACTTCATCGCCGAAAAGGCCCTGAGCTTCATTCGCCGCAACCACCAGCAGCCGTTCTTCGCGTATGTGCCGTTCACAATTCCGCATCTGGAACTGCTGGTTCCCGAAGACTCGATGAAGCCCTATCGAGGCAAGTTCGAAGAGAAGCCCTACATCGACAAGCGTCGCCACTATGCCGATCAGCCCGAGCGCCGGGCATGTTACGCGGGTATGGTGTCGCGAATGGACTCCGATGTCGGACGCATTCTGAAGCTGCTGAAAGAACTGAAGGTGGATGACAACACCATCGTGTTCTTCACATCCGATAACGGTGGCGCAACGCGGCTCTGGGACGAGGAGTTTTTCTCGAGCAACGGTCCTTTCCGCGGTCACAAGCAGAACTTCTATGAAGGCGGCATCCGGACTCCGATGCTTGCGCGCTGGCCAGGCAAAATTAAGCCTCGCAGTGTCAGCTCGCATCCCTGGTACTTCTGCGACTTCCTGCCAACCGCCGCCGAACTTGCGGGATCCGCCGCGCCGAAGGGCATCGACGGCATCTCCGTGGTGCCCGCGCTGACAGGAAAGAAGCAGAAGCAGCACGAGCACCTCTATTGGGAGTTACCTCGTACAGAACCAGGCAACACCGGCAATTTCCGCAAAGAGAAGCCGATGGCCGCGGCGCGCATCGGCGACTGGAAGGTAATTCGCCCGGCGCCTGATGCGGCGGTGGAGTTGTACAACCTCAAGGATGATATCGGCGAGAAGCGCAATCTCGCGACGGACAAGCCGGGCCTCGCCTCCAAGTACGAAGCGCTCCTGATGAGCGCGCGCACCGAGCCCCGCCCGCAGAAAGAATCGCCTCATAATTATTGAGGGAGACGCGAACGCATGAACGCTCAACAGCTCGACCGGGTCCTGGAAGCGCTGGACGCCTTCGAGATCGAAGTGCCCTCATGGGGCTTTGCCAACACCGGGACGCGATTCGGAAAGTTCATCCAGCCGGCGGCGGCTACCACGCTGGAAGAGAAGCTCGGTGACGCGGGTCAGGTGCACGCCGTCACAGGATGCAGCCCATCGGTCGCGGTCCATGTGCTGTGGGACTTTCCCAACGGCGCCGCCGATGCGCAACAGGTGAGCCAACTCGCTCGCAAGTACGGTGTGCGGATCGGCTCCATCAATCCGAACGTCTTTCAGGATCAGATCTACAAGCATGGCTCGCTCGGGAATCCCGACGCCGAAGTGCGGCAGGCGGCGCTCGATCACATGCTCGATTGCGCGCGGATCTCGTGGGCCACGGGCAGCCGTGACATTTCACTGTGGTTTGCAGATGGTTCGAACTATCCCGGCACGCAGAGCATTCGCAAGCGCCGCCAGTGGTTCGTTGAAGGCCTGCGGGAATTGCACGGCAATCTGAGCGAAGGCCAACGCATGCTGGTCGAATACAAGCCGTTCGAGCCGGCCTTCTATCACACCGACATCGCCGATTGGGGCATGGCCTTGCTGCTGGCGCGGCATGCCGGTCCGCAGGCGAAAGTGCTCGTCGATCTCGGGCATCACTATCAGGCGCAGAACATCGAGCAGATTGTGGCGTGGCTGCTGGCCGAAGGAATGCTTGGCGGCTTCCACTTCAATGACCGCCGGTATGCAGACGACGATCTCACGCTCGGCTCCATCGATCCTTATCAGCTCTTCCGCATTTTCCATGAGATCTGCACTTGGGAATGGGAGACTGGCGATCGCGCGGATATCGCCTACATGATTGATCAGAGCCACAATCTGAAAGGCAAGATCGAGGCAATGATCCAGAGTGTGGTGCGTGCGCAGGAGCTGTATGTGAAAGCGCTGCTGGTGGATCACGCGGAACTTGCCGCAAAACAGCAATGCTGTGATCTGGTGGACGCGGAGGAATGCCTGCAGCGGGCATTCGCCACCGACGTGCGCCCGATCGTGGTGGAGTGGCGCAAGAGCCGGGGTCTGCCCGAGGATCCGATGAAGGCATTCCGTGCAAGCGGCTACCTCGATCGCGTGACGCAGGAGCGAGCGGAGCGGAACCAGGGATCGATCGCGTCGTACGCATAAGCCTGGGGCAAGACGTTCATGGCAGATGAGCATCGCGAAGCACTGAAACGGAAGATCGCGGAGGCGTTCAAAAGCACTCCCTATCCCGGAGACGGCGGCCTTCGCGGCAGCGACATGGGGGAAGAGCCGTATCTGGTGGAAGAGGAATTTCGCGGCAAGACCAACTGGACGGCGCTCGACGCAGAGTTCCTGGATACCGCGCCGCAAGGTTATTCGTCGGCGCTCAGCTTTTTCTCCGAGGCTGCGTTCCGTTTCTATCTGCCCGCTTATCTGATTGCCGATATTGACGGCAGGCTCGAGAGGAGTACGCCAGCTTTTCACCTCTGGTACGGCCTGGACGACGAATCGAAAGATCTGGTCGTGCACCGGAGATTCTATGGGAATCGCACATGGTTCCAGTACAAGCAGGAAAGGTTCGCACACTTCGGTAGTGCCGAGGCCGGAGCGATCGTTTCCTACCTCCAGTGGAAGTCGGAAACCGACCCCGACGAGCGCGACCGAATCCAACAGGCACTGCACAGTTATTGGCTTGGACGCATCCGCTAACCGGAGCGGCAATCGTCGCGCGGCAGTCACTACGCGGCAATGGTACGATAGGCCCGATGGATGAGCGCCCGGCCGACCTCACCAACACGGATACCGCCAGTGCCGATGCGAACATCGTCTCCGACCTGCAGATTCTCGGAGGCAAACCTTGCATTCGCGGCACACGCATCAGTGTCGACCTCCTGGTGGAACTGGTGACACACGGCGCGACAGTGGACGTGATTCTCGAAGCGTATTCTCATCTGCGCCGCGATGACGTGGAAGCAGCGTTACGCAAGGCCGGAGTCGTTGCGCCTCAACCGCCCCCTGCACCGAAGGAGTCCCATCGTGAGTATCGAGGATCATCGTATTCTCGCCGATGAATGCATCCATCCGCAGGTGATCACACTGCTACAGCAATACGGCTGCGATGTGATCGACCTGAAGGAGGGCGCGCGCACAGGCATCGGCGACCTTGACGTCCTGCGGCAGTGCGATTCACAGAAGCGCATTCTCCTCACGCACGATGCGGATTTCGTATCGTACGCGCTGGTGAGCGGAGCGTTCTACGGGATCATCTATCTGCGCCCATGCCATCCCGATCCCGCGGTGAGCGAGGAGAGCCTTCGCTCCGTGCTACCAAAGCTGGATGGATTGAATGCGCCGTTCCTGATCGTCGCGCACCGCCTGGAAAACCGCCTCCGCTTGCGGATTCGCGAGAACCTGGCGCTGCGATAGAGCTATTCGCCTTTCTGGAGAATACTCAGCAACTCGTTTCCGCCGAACGTCGTCTTGCCGACGGTGATGCCCAGCAGTTTGAATCCTGCGCTACCCAGTTCCTTCAGTTCCTTCTCCATGGTGGATGTGCGATTCGTAGCAAGCAGTTTGTACTCGATACGCTTGGGGTCGCCACTTGCGGGCCGTTCCAGAATCACCGCGACTTCGCGGCCGCCGAATGCCGAGGCAAACACGGTCTGCCCGCGATATTGAAATCCTTCGTCGCCGGCCTGCTGCAACTCCTTCTGCATGGTGCCGGTCTTCGACGTCGCGACCAGTTTGTAGCGCACCTTGCCCGCGGACGAATTGCTGCTCTTCGCCATGATGACCACCACTTCATTGCCAGCCGCCGTTTCGCCGCCCATCACGCCAGCGAAGGTGTAGCCCGCTTCGCCAGCTTCATTGAGTTCCTTCTCCATGGTGGACGTCTTGGTGGTTGCAAGAACCTTATACTCGAATGACTGCGCGCTCGCCGTGGTCACCCCGAGCGCAAACAACAAAACCAACCAACCCCGCATATTGTCTCCTTAGTTATTCCGAAGTGCCGGATTCAGGCCTTCGGATGAGCTTTCTCGTAAACCGCCATCAGATCCTGCAACGACACCTGAGTATACTTCTGCGTGGTGGACAACTGCGAATGTCCGAGCAACTCCTGAATCGCCCGCAGGTCCGCCCCCGCACTGAGAAGATGGGTCGCAAACGCATGGCGGAAGCTGTGCGGATGCAGGGACGCATCGCCTGCAAGCGCCTTCGAATAAAGCTTCACGATATAGCGGACGGAATCCGCACTCATCCGGTTGCCTCGCGCGTTGAGAAAAAGCGTCGCATCACCAGGCTTCGCGTTGCGTACTTCCAGGAACGCCTCCAGCGCAGCCGCGGCTTTCGACCCATACGGCACCTGGCGTTCCTTGCGGCCCTTGCCCTGGACACGTAGCCAGCGCTCCGAGCGGTCGATGTCGGTCAGATCCAGGCCTACCAGTTCGCTGACCCGCAACCCCGATCCGTAGAGCAGTTCGAAGATAGCAACATCGCGCTTCACGTTCGGCCGTTCGAGCTTGTTGGCGCCGGCTTCGTCAATCAAGGTATTCGTCTGCTCCTCGGTCGGTACTCTCGGCAGCAGTTTCGGAGTCTTCGGCGTTCGAAGCAGCTTCGCGGGATTCAACTTCACTGCTCCATTGCGATGAAGAAAGCGGAAGAATGAACGTAGTGCGGCGAGCTTGCGCCTCAGGGTGACTGGCGACAGTTCGTTTCGATAGAGATGCCCGAGCCACTCTCGAATGGCGAAGGTGTCCAGCGTGTCGACATGCGGTTCGGAGGCGCGCGCGAAGTACTCCTGGAATTGATCAAGATCACTGCGGTAGTTACGAAGCGTGTGCTCGGAGACATTGCTCCGCCGGAGATCATCAAAGAACAACCCGACTGCCTCAGACAGCAACACCGAGGTATTCCTCCAGTTTTTCGAGAGCGCGGCGGCACACCTCCGCATGCCGTGCTTTCTTGTCGTGCTTGAAGCGCTTCAGCAGTTGCTCTTCCAATTTCGGGAGAAGGTCGAACGTGATGTTGGCGGGCTGATAGTCTTTGGGATCGGCGTGGGAAATGTAGTGGCACAGAGAACCCAGCGCGGTCTCCCGCGGCAGGGCGCGCACCTCTTCAGTCATCGCCATCGAGACCGCATGCCGTCCGGCCATCAACCCCGTGGCAATCGACTCCACATAGCCTTCCACACCGGAGATCTGACCGGCGAACAACACCCGGGGATCCTGCCGGAGCTGCAGCGCCGCGGTGAGCAGTGCGGGAGCGTTGATGTAAGTGTTGCGATGGATCTGGCCGTAGCGCAGAAACTCAGCCTTCTCCAAACCCGGAATCATGCGCAGGATGCGCTGCTGTTCGCCATATTTGAGATAGTTCTGAAAACCGACCAGGTTGTAGCTCGATGCACGCGCCGTTTCCTGCCGCAGTTGCACGGCTGCGTAAGGCCAGCGTCCTGTGCGCGGATCTGTCAGTCCAACCGGTTTCATTGGCCCGTAGCGGAGCGTCTCCCGGCCCCTCCGCGCCAGTTCTTCGATCGGCAGGCATGCTTCGAAGTAGGGCACGTCATCGGGAATGTGAGGCGTATGCCGCTGGGCTTCAAGCAACGCATCGACGAACGCTTCGTATTGCTGCTGATCCAAAGGGCAGTTGACGTAGTCATCCGTGGCGTCGATCGACTTGCCATATCGTGAGGCACGGAAGGCGATGGAGTAGTCGATGGTGTCGGCATCCACAATGGGACTGATGCTGTCGTAAAAGAACAGGCGATCGGACCCCGTGATGCGGCTGATCTCAGCGGCAAACGCATCGGAGGTGAGAGGGCCTGTGGCGACGATGACGATTCCATCGGCAGGCAGCGCAGTCACTTCCCCGCGGCGGATTTCGAGGTTGGGAAACGCTTCCAGCCCACGTGTGATTTCGGTGGAGAAGATGTCGCGATCCACGGTGAGCGCCTGTCCACCGGGCACCCGCGCAACTTCAGCGGCCCGCAGAAGTCGCGACCCGCAGCGGCGCAACTCTTCCTTGAGCAGCCAGGGAGCGGTGTTGCGCGACTCACTCTTCAGCGAGTTGCTGCAGACCAGTTCGCCGAAGTTAGCGGTCTTGTGGGCGGCAGTCGAAACAAGCGGCCGCATCTCGTACAGAGTTGCCTTCAGCCCGGCGGACGCGACTTGAAACGCTGCCTCGCAACCCGCCAGTCCGCCGCCCAGAATGTGGATGGGAGTCGACACTTGCAACCCTCTATTCTAACGGGCGCACGCTGGCGCGGCCCACTTTGCCTGTTCCGATGTCGCGCAAGCAGTGGTTTCAGGATAATGGAAGGACTGTGCCTCTCAACCTCTATCACGACAAACCCTCCTCATCCGATGCTTACTCCGAATTCGAATCCCAAAGCATACTGAAGCGTCTCCGCGTGCTCGACACGAAAGCCCGCCGCAAAGGATTGGAGGAACTCGATCCTTCAAAGAACATCCTCATTCGCCTCGGCATGGAAGTCAGCGCGGAAGGCAAGGTCACCAAGAATAGCCTCGGCGTGTTTCATCTCTCGTGGCTGGCCGAGGAGAACATCGAGTGGGCCGCAACCGTGGAATCGCAGGTCAGCGAGATCCGCGGCAAGATCCGCGAGACCCACGGCGTCCCTCTGCAATTTCTCATTTGGGTAGGCATGGGCGGCTCGGCCGAAGACAAGTCGGCGTACCTCGCGACAGGCTTATTGAAGAAAGGCCCGCGCGTGTACGTGCTCGATTCCACGGATCCAGCGAAGTTGAAGGCGATCCTCGCCGACATGCAGAGTCGCTCGAAGCTCTCACTGGCGGAGACGCTGAAGCGAACGCTGGTGGTGGGGATGGCGATGGGCATGACGTCCTATGAGCCCGTGGTGAACCTCACCAAGATCTACTCCCTCTACGAGAAGTACAAGATCGACAGCACTCCGAACTTCATTTACATGACGCTGCCCGGCTCACTGCTCGACCAGTTCGCAGGACCGCGCGGCTATCGCAAAATCGAACTCCAGCAGGATGGAGGCAACTCGACTTCAGGCCGTCATTCCAGCCCGCTGACGTGCGGCAGCCTCTATCCGCTCGCATTTGCGGGCGCCGATCTGAAGCAGTGGATCTCATCAACCTTCCTATCCGAAGATGAGTGCCTGGATGCGCTGAAGCTGGCGGCGTTTCTGCATACGCAGGGAACCGCTGGCCGCGACAAGGTAACGCTGCTGCTGCCGAAATCGTGGGCGGGCGCCGGTGTCTGGACGAAGCAGGATTTCGAGGAGAGCCTCGGCAAAAGTGAGGAGATCGGAATCAAGATTCTGATCGGCGAAAAGGTGCGGATGACCAACTACGATCCGCCTAAGGATCCGAAGCAGAGCCGGGTGTTCCTGGCGGCGTTCTGCAAGGGCGACACGGATCCGATTGTGGAGAAAGCCGCACTGCTGCGCCGCGCGGGCTATCCGGTCGCGACGGTCACGTTCCCCAAAGGCACGCAACTCGCACGCTACATGCAGTTCATGCACTATGTGGTGTTCGGCATTGGCTACCTGCGCAAGATGAACTTTGTCACGCAGCCGAGCGTGGAATTGTACAAAGCGATTACGAGCGGCATTGTGGCGGATGCGGAACAGGCCGGCGGTATCGAAAAATCTCAAGCTTGGCGCGCCATGAAGGAGAGTGCGAAGCAGGCGAAGTTTCCCGGTGGGATCACTTTGTACTATCACCACATCGGCACGCAACCCGAGCCTGGGGCACGCTCCGCGCCACAGATCTGGGCATCGCTGATCCGGCAACAGGCGGCCGCAAACGGGATCGAGTACGGCGAGTTGACGTTCTTTGGCGACACGCGCTACGACGGCAATGGCCAGGCCGTGAGAAAGCTGATGGACAGCGCGGCGGAATCACTGTTCCGTGGCCATTGGAGAATGCCAGTGGATGTGTATGAAGGACCGGCGATGAATCACTCGTATCACGAAATGGTCATCGGGCACGGACGCTGCTTCTCCACCGTCCTACTATCGGAGAAAGCAGAACGCATTCCCGAAGCGGGATACACGGCGGACTACCACCGCGCGCAGTTTCTCGCCACACAGGAAGCGCTGGCGCAGCGTGGCCGCGCAGTGGTTGCGATCACGATGAAGGATCTGTCCGAGGCCAGCCGCAATGCGCTCGCGAATTTCTTCCAGGAAGCCTTGCGCTACGCACGCGGCAAGTAAGGGACATCGCGAGTGCGGGCTATCCGTCATCACGCAGCAGCGGCACGCCACTCGATCTGGCCGGCTTCGCGAGCCTGGTTTATCAGGCGCTACGAGCCCCCACGCGATGATTGCCGGATAGCTTGGATGAGATTGCGGAAGCTTGCGGATCTGGAGTTGTTGAGGTCGAGATGGGGCCCAATGGCGCGAGATCCGCTCACTTTTTGGTAGACCCCGCCGGTCAGCCTTTCCAACTCCTTCGAAGGCGAGTGCAAGCGATCCGGTTCGCGGAACTTGTTCGAAGTCTGCTTTCGAGCGAGGCCGGTTTTACCGAGCCCCTCCTCGACGGCCCGAAGGTCGCCGAGGTAGAACGATTCCAATTCGCGGCATGCGATGCGTACCTTCGCAGGACGTTTCGACTTTTGGCATTTCGTGAGCAACGAACGCTTCAACGCCCGGCAATCCGGCGTAGCGTCCTGATCGCGGAGCACGATGAAGCGAGCATCCGGGTTGAGATACCCTTTCAGCTTGCGTTCCAATTGCCGTTCGAGATCCTGCTTGCCTTCGAAGACGATGTAGCGCACCGGGAGGTCATTGGCCAGCCTTGGCATAACGCCCTGCAGCATGGCCTTGGCAGACTCCTCTTCCAGCAAGAACACCACCTCTGGCCTCATGAAGGGTCAGCCCCGGTGAAGAAGCCCTGCTTCCACAGGTAGCCCATCTTGTCCCCATCCTCCATGTACTTCCGGATCTGCAGATCGTCACTCGCACGCCGGATCACCGTCAGCCCGTCTCGTTTCGCAATCCAGAAAACCTCTTCCAGGCGCGCCGCATTGAGCAGGTCTGGAGAGTGCGTCGACACCAGAACCTGCCCGCCTCGCCGGGCGTAGTCCCGGAACTCCTCGGTGAGTTCATTCATGAGGGTTGGATACAACTGGTTCTCAGGTTCCTCGACACAAAGCAACGGATGGGGTTTCGGATCGTGCAGCAGCACCAGATAGGCAAACATCTTGATGGTGCCGTCGGAGACATACCTATCCAGGAATGGCGCCTTGAACGAGCCATCGCGAAACCGCAAGATCAAATAGCCGTCTTGCGTCAACTCAGGTTCAACACCGCTGATGCCAGGGACGCGGGCCTGCATGCGCTCAATGATTTTCTGAAACACAGTCCGGTGGTTCTCAAACAGATACTGCGCAACTCGCTGCAGATTCTCCCCTGTCACAGACAGATGTTCGGACGGCCCGATCGCCTCCTTACGCCCTCGTGCGGCACTGATATGAAAATCAGAGACGTGCCAGTTTTCCAGAAGTTGGCGTAGCGCGCTCGCAGCCTTGAACCGCCGGAACTGGCCCAGTCCCTTGATTGCGAGAATGTCGGGAGACTCGAGTTGCTGCTCCTCGCGCTCCAATTTCTCGTCCTCTTTGTCGAAGTCCTCTTCGTTGGTGATGGCGAAGCCCTTGCCGCCCTTGAAATCGAGGAAATAGTAAGGGGCACCGGATCGCGCCCGCTTGTAGCGCAGAAACTCCCTGCTGATCACCGGCCGGGAATCTTCCAGGCTGATCGTCAGACCATAAGTCACCAAGCGATCCCGGCTGGCGATTGGCATGCGTATCTGGAGTTCGATTTGTATGGACTCCCGCTCGTGCCCTCGCGTGACAACCTCTCCGAAGCGGCCTCTGACGTCCAGAGCCTGCCGCACATTGCCGGTCAGCGCATCGCGAAGGAACTCGAACACATCGAACAACGTAGACTTGCCTGATCCGTTGGCGCCGACAATGACAAAGAACTTAGGGAGATGGGTCAGACGAATGTTCTGAAGTGCCTTGTAGTTTCGAACGGTCAGGGAATGGAGTTCCATTGCTCTTGGCTCAGATGCCACTCACTATGTTAAACGCACGCCCCTGGAATCTGGATACCCTAGAAGGTTATGGCCAAGATCAAACCCGCCGGTAAGAAGCCCGCCCCGAAAGGGCCGACTCCCGGCTTGATCTCCTGTGTGATTCTGATCATCGGTGGGATCTTTCTGCTCTCAATGCTCTTCTATGGCGTGCTCAAAACGGGGATCCGGTAAATGCGAATCGACGGACGTTCATTTGACCAGTTGAGACCGGTGACAATCGAGACCGGATACCTGCTGACGGCGGAAGGTTCCGCGCTCACCACCTTCGGTAACACGAAGGTTCTCTGCGCTGCGACTATCGAAGACACCGTGCCCTCCTTTCTCCGCGGCGCAGGCAAGGGCTGGGTGACCGCCGAATACTCGATGCTGCCGCGCGCCACCGCGACCCGCACCGCGCGCGAAGTCAACAAGGGCCGCCAATCAGGCCGTACGCACGAGATCCAGCGTCTGATTGGCCGGTCGCTGCGGACTGTCGTCGACCTCGAAGCGCTCGGCGAACGCTCCATCATCATCGACTGCGACGTGATCCAGGCCGACGGCGGCACACGCACCACGGCGATCACGGGGGCCTTCGTCGCGCTTGCATCGGCGATTCAACAACTCCTGCAATTTGGCACGCTGAAGAAGTCGCCAATCCGCGACCATGTGGCAGCCATCAGTGTCGGCATCGTCAATGGGGAACCGTTGCTCGACCTCTGCTACGAAGAAGATTCGAAGGCTGAGGTCGATGCGAACGTCGTCTTGACAGGCGCCGGCAACTTCGTTGAGTTTCAAGCCACCGCCGAGCGCGAGGCGTTCGATGATGCACAGATGGCGAAGATGATCGCGCTGGCACGCAAAGGCATTGGTGAACTGGTTGAACTGCAGAAGCAGGCGCTGCGATGATCCTCTATTGCGCGACCAGCAATCTGCATAAACTGCGCGAGTTTCAGCACGCGGCGGATGAACTCGCTCCCGGCTACTTTCAAATCTCGGCGATGCCGGGTTTGCACGAAATTCCCGTCGCGCCGGAAACCGGCGATACGTTCGAGGCCAATGCGGTCGAGAAAGCGCTCTACTACAGCCGGCGAACGCAGGAGGCCGTGTTCGCGGACGACTCCGGTCTTGCAGTGGCCGCGCTTGATGGCGCGCCAGGTGTTCATTCCGCCCGCTACGCCGGCCCCAGCGCGAACGACAAAGCGAACAACCGCTTGTTGCTTCAGAACATGAATGGGGTCACCAACCGGGCAGCGCAATTCATCTGCGTGATCGCGCTCGTGAAGCAGAACGCGGTGATTCAAACGTTCCGCGGCGCGGTGCAAGGCGAGATCCTGCACGAGGAGCGAGGCGCCAATGGCTTTGGCTACGACCCGCTGTTCTTTCACGCACCATTCGGCTGCACGTTTGGCGAAGCGACAGCGCAGCAGAAGCTTGCGGTGAGCCACCGCGGACAGGCTTTCGTGGCGATGATCGACTATCTTCAGCAGACCATCGGAGCATTGAAGAAGTGAAAGCGCATACTGTCTATCACACCTTCCAAACGCGCAAGCACCGAGAATACGTCAACATCACGGACCGCGTGAACACAGCCCTTCGCGAGAGCGCGATTCAAGAGGGAATGATTCTCGTATCGGCGATGCACATCACAGCAGGCGTATGGGTGAACGATGCCGAGGACGGCCTGATCGAGGACATTGATGAATGGCTGGAGCACCTCGCGCCGTTCAAGAAAGACTACCGGCACCATCGCACCGGCGAGGATAACGGCGACTCCCATCTGAAGAGCCTGCTGGTGCATCATCAGGTGATCGTTCCGGTGACCAAGGGAAAACTCGATCTCGGTCCCTGGCAGCAGATCTATTACGCCGAGTTCGATGGGCAACGGCCGAAGCGTCTGATCATCAAAGTAATGGGCGAATAGGGCGCGAACGCACGGTCCACGCCCGAGTGCAACGATGGCTGCGGCTAGCCCTGCTGTTCGGAAGACTCAAACGCCACCGAAACAATCTCGAACTGATTTGTTTCGAGCGTTTCCTTCACCTCGACCTCGCAAGCCGATGCCCGCACCGCGCCAAGCACATCTCCAAGCACAAGGTTGAGCTTCTGCGCCGCCGCCGCGTTACAGGCGATCTTTAGCGCCGAGATCGAGCGGCCAACCGACACACCCGCCTCGCTCTTCGACTTGTTCACGGCGTACATCGCGGCGATGGCGGTCTCGAAGCAAGTGTCATCCGCATCCGTGCTGACCGGCAGTTCGCTGGTGGAAGGCCACGGAGCACGATGAATGCTCTGCGTGCTGGTCTCCTTGGCAAAGCTCCACGACCAGATCTCTTCCGTGATGTAAGGCACGAAGGGAGCAAACAGCCGCAAGAGAGTCTTCAAAGCGAGCCGCAGCGTCGCAACCGCCGAACCGCGTCCCACGGCATCGGTCTCCGACCGCGAACGCACCTTCACGAGTTCCAGATAGTTGTCGGTGAGGCCACGCCAAAAGAACTTCTCCGTCTCGGCGAGCGCGATGGAATGCTCGTAGTTCTCGAACGAGCTTGTGGCGCGAGCCACGAGCTGCCGCAACTGCGCGAGGAACGCGAGGTCGAGCGGATGACTTACCGGGTGCTCTTCGGCCGATTGCATCAACACGAACTTCCCGGCATTGAACAGCTTGGTCACCAGCCGCTTGCCGACCTTGAGCACGTTCGTGTCGAACGCCGTGTCGCCGCCGAGCCGCGCATTGGCGGACCAATAACGCACCGCATCGGCGCCGTACTCATCCAGCAGGTGCAATGGCGTCACCACGTTGCCCTTGCTCTTCGACATCTTCTTGCGATCGGGATCCAGCACCCATCCGGAGATCGCCACGTGATTCCAGGGAATGGTCCCCGAATGCAGCCATGCCTTCACCACCGTATAGAAGGCCCAAGTACGAATGATTTCGTGGCTCTGCGGACGAAGGTCATTCGGGAACAGGTTCTCGAACAACTTCGCGTCCGTCTCCCATCCCGAAACGATCTGCGGCGTGAGCGAACTGGTGAACCATGTATCGAATACATCGGTCTCCGCCGCAAACCCGCCGGGTTGGTTGCGCTGCTCCTCCTGATATCCCGGAGGCGGCACGGACATGGGATCGACGGGCAACAGGTTCGCCGGCGCGAGGATGGGCTGCTCGTAATCCGGCTGCCCTTCGCTGTCGAGTTTGTACCAGACCGGAAACGACACGCCGAAGTAACGCTGTCGGCTGATGCACCAATCAAACTGCAATCCTTCGGTCCACGTCTTGAAGCGAAGCCGCATGAAATCGGGGTGCCACTCGATGCGGTCTCCGCAGGCGATCAAGTCCTCTTTCTTATCGAGCAGGCGCACGAACCACTGGCGGGTCGAGATGAATTCCAGCGGATTGTCGCCCTTTTCGAAGTACTTCACCGCGTGCTCGATGGGCCGTGGCGGCGCCGTGAGCGCATCCCCCAGCAACTGCTCCACAATGATCTTGCGCGCCTGTTTCGTAGTCTTGTGAACAATCTGCGCGTAGGCGGCATTGGCGGCGCCGGCGTCAAGGCTCTCCCATCCGGGCTCGCCATAGGTGATCGAAATCAGACGTCCGTCACGGCCAATGATCTGACGGTTCGGCAGACCTTGCTCCCGCCACCATCGCACGTCGGTCGCGTCACCGAAGGTGCAGACCATCAGGATGCCTGTGCCCTTCTCCGGATCGGCAAGTTCACTCGGGAAGATCGGCACCGGTACATGGAAAATCGGCGTCACCGCGCGCTTGCCGAAGTATGGCTTGTAGCGTTCATCATCGGGATGGGCGGTCACGCCGACGCAGGCAGCAAGCAACTCGGGCCTGGTGGTCGCGATCTCGAACGTCTTGTCCGTGCCTTCGATTCCGAAGCGAATGTTGTGGAAGTGGCCGTGCGTGTTGCGATCCTCCACTTCCGCCTGCGCAACGGCAGTCTGGAAATCGACGTCCCACATCGCGGGCGAGTCCACAGCGTAGATGTGCCCCTTCTGGAACAAATCGAGAAAGCTGACCTGGGCCGCGCGGCGGCAGCGGTCGTCGATCGTCGAATACTCCTGGCGCCAGTCGACCGAGAGGCCAACGCGCCGCCACAACGCCTTGAACACCTGCTCATCCTCGGCGGTCAGGCGCAGGCACAATTCGATGAAGTTCGGGCGGGAGATACGCACCGGATGCTTTTCGTTCGCCGCGGTGGCGGGATCGAAGTTCGGAATGTAGTGCTGGGTGGGATCGCACCGGACGTTGAAGAAGTTCTGTACGCGGCGCTCCGTCGGCAGACCGTTGTCGTCCCAACCAATGGGATAGAAGATGTTCCGCCCGCGCATGCGCTGAAAGCGCGCCATCAGGTCCGTGTGTGTGTAGCTGAACACATGGCCCACGTGCAAGGAGCCGGACACGGTGGGAGGCGGCGTATCGACCACGAAGGTTTCGTCGCGGCCACGCGACGGGTCGTAGTTGTGAATGCCCCATTCTTCCCACTGGTTGTCCCAGCGGTCTTCGGCCTGTTTCGAATCAAAGTGCTTCGGGAGTTGTGAGATGTCCATTGGTTGATGCAAAGTTGCGCGCGAAGAGGGCCGGCGTGTGAATTCGAACACAGTCCCAAGGAAGGGGGATGGCGTTGCCGGCGCGATTGACGCTAACTTTTCAGCGTATCAGATGCGGGTGGTTCGGGCAGGATGGCAGAAAGAGGAATGGTGACTTCGAATTCGGAAATGCGGAACGCGTCGACATTCCGGAGCGCGCCATCTTCATAGACGGAGAGCTTGCGCTGCTGTGGATCGACCAGCCATATGTGCTTCACGCCCCACTCGGCGTATTCGATCAGCTTGCCGAGGATCGATGAGAAACGGTCGTCGGGCGAGATGATTTCAACAGTAATGAATGGCGGATGGGACGGCACTTCGTCATCCGGTTCGCCGCCGAGATACACCGCCACATCTGGAATCCGGTAGCGCGTTTCGCTTACCCGATGCCGCACTTCCGTCAACGCGGAGAGAGGCACTTGAGGACGGAGCCCCTCAATCGTAAGGATCAGGCGCTT
>JAEUQE010000192.1 GCA_016789785.1 Bryobacterales bacterium | reverse complement strand
ACCACATCGCCTCAAACCGGCTCGCCCGGAGAGCAGTTTGTCTTCCAGAACTGGAGCGACGGCGGAGCGATCTCGCACTCCATCACAGCGTCCGCGGGTGCGACGTTCACCGCCAACTTCCAGCGGCAGACGCAGTTGACGACCCAGGTGACGCCTACTGGGAGCGGAACCGTATCGCCCCCTGGCGGCTTCTTCGACGCCAGCCAGAGCTTGCAACTCACCGCAACCCCAGCGAACGGCTGTTTCGCCTTCGGGTCGTGGAGCGGCAACGCGCCGGGAGGTTTGGTGAACATGAGTTCGCCGCAAACGGTTACGGCAACCTTTAACTCCAACGCGGCAACGAACGCTACCGGTCAGGTGAGTGTCGTCTTTGGCGGCATGCGCTTGAATCGTGCGACGAATCGCTACGTGCAGGTAGTCACCCTGACCAACACAGGGGCGGCGCTGGCCAACGCGAACCTGGTGTTGGATGGGCTCAGCGCGAATGCCTCGCTGTTCAGCCCAAGCGGCGTCACGGGTTGTACCTCACCCGCGGGTCAGCCGTTCCGGACTGTCGGTGCGCTGGCGACTGGCGTGCCGGTGCAGGTAGTGCTGGAGTTCACGAACCCGACCAACGCAGCAATCACCTACACTCCTCGGACCGTCGCGGGTGCGGGTCTGTTGCCGTAAGGCTGCTCGATTCGCCGCAGTCACGGCCGGCATCTCGCATGAGGTGCCGGCCGCGGCTGCAAAGCATCTATATCCGGGATCGCGCACAGGGCTCTCCGTGGCTGAAGATCTCCACGGTCGTGAGTTCGTCGTGGGCGAGTAGATGCGAACAGCCGCACAACAGGATGTGTTGATTCTTTGTGGATTGGCAGGGCCTCGCACGGCCAGCCATCCGGATGATCCACGGTCACCCCTCGCCATACTGTCTCCCTTCCAGCCGAAACTCTTGGTTTACGTCAGACGTCGAATCTAGTAGAATTGTAAACCGATGACAAGGAGGCTCAATCCATGATTGGCGAGAGGCTAAAGCTTGCACGTGCCGCGGCCGGCCTGTCTCTGCGTGGCCTGGAGGCCCAGATTGGAAACCGAGTTTCCGCCCAGGCTATTGGTAAGTATGAGCGAAACGCAGATGTCCCGAGCTCCGGCGTGCTGATCGCGCTAAGCGATGCCCTTGGGGTGTCTCTCGACTACCTACTAGGGGACCGGGAGATGCTCTTGGAGGGTGTAGAGTTCCGAAAGAAACAGATTTCGAGAAAGAAAGAGGAATCACAAGTCGCTGCACGGGCATTGCACGTCATCGAGCGGTACCTGACCGTCGAGGAAATCCTCGGCCTGCCCAGCGCTGAATGGGATCAACCTAGAGAAGCCCCCTATCCGGTCCGCGAATCTGGCGACGCCGAGCGAGCCGCGCGCAGCCTGCGCGAATACTGGGACCTCGGCATCGATCCGATTCCAAATCTCGTCGACTTGTTCGAGGAGCGCGGGATCAAGGTTGTGGTTGTCGATTCGGCGGAGAACATTGACGGTCTAGCCGCCAGTGTCCGCCGGGAGAGAAGGAAACCAGTCCGAATCATCGTCATCCGAAGAGGATTGCATGGTGAGCGACAGCGGTTCAGCCTCGCCCACGAGTTGGGGCACATCGTCATGAAGGTCAACGGCGATGAAAAGATAAGAGAGAAAGCCGCTCACCGCTTCGCTGGTGCTTTCCTGATGCCGGCGGAAGTCCTCTGGTCGAAGGTAGGGAAGCACCGAAGCTCCATCGGGTGGGGCGAGTTGTTTGCGCTGAAGGATCTGTTTGGCGCCAGCGTCCAGGCGATTGCATTTCGGTGCACGGACCTTGGCATCTTCTCGACAGCCATGTCGCAGCGGTTGTTTCGGGAGTTCTCCCGGTTGGGTTTCAGGACGCCGCCCAACTACGAACCGAACCATTTGAAGGAAGAAAAGCCACTCCGCTTTGAGCGCCTTTGCTTTCGAGCGCTGGCTGAGAACGCGATTTCGGAGGCCAAGGCGGCGGAGCTACTGGGAATCAACGTGTACGCGCTGAACAAGCGGATGGAGGAGCCCGTCGGGAGCGGCGTCGCCGAATGACGGTCCTCGTCTCCGATACCTCCGTGCTGATCGATCTGGAGCGGCGCTATCTGCTGGAGGCCGTGTTTTCGCTTGAGTATGTGTTTGCGGTACCCGACGTGCTCTACCGCCAAGAAATGCGAGGAGGGTGGGGGACCGTCTGATCGGGTTGGGACTGCGAGTCGAGGAGGTGTCGCAAAGCGGTGTGGCCAAAGCCTTGCGCTACCGTTCCGAGCGGCCAGTACTCTCCGTTCCTGACAGTTTCGGTCTTGCGCTGGCCGAGGAACGGGGATGGGCACTGCTGACGGGAGATCGAGACCTTCGGGAACTTGCCGAGAACGAATCCGTCGAGTGCCATGGCGTCTTGTGGCTGCTGGACCGGATGGAGGAGGCAGGCGTGGCCGATATTCGGCGCCTTCTCGCTGGAATGCGGGCGATCTCGGGCCACCCACGTTGCCGGCTCCCTCGGCGGGAAATCGCGATTCGGCTAGAGCGCTACGAATCGAAAGCTAAGCGCCGCGGAGCCGGACACGGCTGACCAAGAGAAGTGAAAACCAGACGAGAAAGCGAGCCGATGGGCTTTGCTGCACCAACTTCGTCGCCGGCAAGTGTTCAGCAGACTGAGCGGCGCCTCGGGCCTCGGAGTTGACGGCGTTGCGGGAGGAGGGCGCGCCTGAGGCGGCGCCACGAAGGTGCCGGATCAGCCGGTGTTTTCTCAGGCTTCCCGGCGGCGTTTGCCAGTTTCTTCTAGATGCGAAGGGTCAACGGAACGCCCGCGGGCGTTCAATTCCTGAGTGTCATCGCCTGGCTTCAGCCGTCAACAATAAGACGTTTTCGAGTTTGGACGCCAATTGGATTCCGGAGAGCGTTGGGAGGATGGAAAGTAACTCCGTGAGGTCGGATTGGTCGGGCCGCCGGGATTTGAACCCGGGACCTCTTGCACCCCAAGCAAGCGCGCTAGCCAGGCTGCGCCACGGCCCGATCTTCCCTATTGTAGCAGCCAGCGCCCGTCTACGCGAGTTGTGACGTGATTTCCGTGCCGCGCTCAAACATCATCGCGACTTCACTCGAGCAGCCCAGAAAACGCATGCCGTTGTCACGCCAGAACTTCCCGAGTTGCAAATTCCGGGTCTGGGTTCCCGGCGCAACCTCCTTCGCCACACAGGTATCCCGAATCGCCTCCATCGCCGCCACCACCTTCGGGTTCATGAAGTCGCCCGGATGCCCCAGCGCGATCGAAAAATCAGCAGGCCCGATCATGACCGCATCCACACCCTTCACCGACAGCAACTCCTCCCGGGCCTCAAATCCCCGCACCGTCTCGATCTGAAACACCACCATCACATGATCGTTCATGTGGGTCATGATCTCGCCGATGGTTGCCTTCGCATAGTCGACATGAAACGGTGTGAGGCCATAGCCGCGCACGCCCACTGGGGGATACTTCGTCCAACTGACGGCCTTCTCCAGAACCTCCGGAGATTCCACGCGCGGCAGCATGATCCCCTGCGCACCGTTGTCCAGCGCACGGGCCACCAGGTCGTACTGGAAATCCGCCACACGCACCACCGGGCACAGACCGGACTGATTCGAAGCGCGGCAGATGTCGGCGACCGTCTCAAAACCGATGCTGCCATGCTCGGCATCGATAAACGCCCAATGGAATCCCGCCGCCGCAAGAATGCGTGCGGCATCCGGAGAGCGCAACGATCCATAGGAGGTGCCCAATTGGACTTTGCCCTCGCGGAGGGCTTGCTTCACTGTATTGACGATCATTGCCAAGTGAGCAGTCTACCAGACACACCCGCAATCGCGTGCGGCCTTACACATGGAAGATGTGATGATCCGGACAGTCGGGATGCACATTCTCATACACGCGATCCACCAGTTCCAGTCCGTGCCGGGCAAGAAACGGCAGAATCGTGTAGAAGCGCTCCTGCAAATGCTTGTGGGGATAGATGCCGTTGAACAGATAGGCACTCTCATCGAGCGCCCGTTGTGATCGCCGCAGAGACTCCCGCGCCACCTTGCGATGCATCTTCGTGAGCTGATATTGCACTTTGCGGGAACTGCGGTCGAGCGCCTCGCCAAGCGACTTGTCGAAGCCCTTAATGCTTCCGCGCAGTGCGGCCAGTGCCGACTTGACGGTCTCTTCCGCCGAGTCGAGCGCGCGTGTGACTTCGGGCGGTGTCAGCTTCGCGGCAATCAACTCATTCAGGCAGTCCTCACCGTTGAAGTACGACTCCAACGTAAGTCCGTAGCGCTCCATCAGCTTACGCGTCCGCGCATCGATCAATGTGAAGCCGTTGCGCGAAGCCGCCACTGGCATGCGCCCAAGGAGCCGCTTGTAGATCACTTCGGACTGCGCCAGATAGGCCAACTCGGCCGGACCGCCGATGTAAGCCACGGTCGGGAACATGTAGTCCTGCACCACCGGGCGCAGCGCCGCATTGGGAGAAAGGGCCTCGGCGCGGTCCATCAGTTCCGCAGCCGTCCAACGCCTGTCTTTGTGGAGATAGTCCTGATCTTTCCGCCGCAGATTCAGGCGGTGACCGTTGTCCAGCACGAAGAAAAGCGACGTGTGCCGCTCGATGTGCACTTGCGCGTGATAGCCCGCGTCGTTCAGTTCCTTGTTGCGCGCGAGCAGTGCTTCCGTCAGCTCGGGCGCGGCGCCGACGGCTTCCTTGAGCAGCGGAGCAGCCAGTTGACGCGCTTCCGGCTGCATCGGATCAAAGAACAGCAGGCCGTACGGTTTCAGCAGCGCACGCATGAGGTGCACGAACGCCTCGCCCATGGTGCGACCGGGCTGATAGGCCTCGCGCACCAGTTCCGTGACCTCAGCGCCAAACGGGAACCCCGCGAGACTCTGCTCCACCTCCGCGATGGGAATGTCCCGAAGCACGATGCCTCCTACCGGACGGTCGCCAACAGGCTCCTCCGGCAGACGCAGAAGCAGAGGCTTGTTGCCGGCATCGAAGGTCCAGCACGTGCTGACTTCGGCGAAATCGTGATCCTCCGTCGCGAGCCAGAACACAGGCACGGCATCAACGCCCTGTTCGGTCAACTGGCGCGCCAGACGCACCGCCGTCAGCGCCTTGTACACCGAATACGCAGGTCCCGAAAACAGGCCGACCTGCTGCCCGGTGAGCACGGCAACGGTTCCGGGCTTGGCGAGTTTCGCCAACGATTCGCTGTCACCGTTCTGCTTTCTGAGTGTTGCGATCAGCGCTTGGCGCCGATCGTCCGGAAACTGAATTCGCTCCGCCGACTTGCGGTAGGAGGCCGAATCATGCGGGTCATACGCATACATTCCCGCCACGCGATCAAAGTGATACATCAGGTCGCCGAACAGCTTGGAAGTATGAGGTAGCTCGGTATGACGCTTACAAACGATGTCCATGCACGCCCCAGAAAGACAAACTCTCAGCGTATCAGATGAAACGCGGTAGCCGCCGGATTCTCTCGTCTGCTACTTTGAGGGCAGATCCATGATTGACGAACAGGAGTTTCGAACGCGTTGCGACGCCGCAATGCACGAATTGTATCAGGCGATTTCCAAGGCCGCCGATGAACACGGCTTCGATGTCGACCAGAACGCCGGCGCGCTTGCGGTGGAGTTCGAGGAGCCGAAAGCGAAGTTCGTGGTGAGCCCGAATTCTCCGGTGCGCCAGATCTGGGTGTCGGCCCTGGTGAAGAGCTTCAAGTTTGACTGGAATGCCGATCGTGGAGCATTCATTCTGCCCGACACCGGAGCCACGCTCAAAGATCTGATGGGCGAAGTGATCAGCACCCAACTCGGCGAAACCGTGCGGTTGTAGGCCGATCCTATGGCCGGCGTCTACTTGTCCTATCCCTTCTGCGCGCAGAAGTGCACTTACTGCAACTTCGCCTCGGGCGTGCTTCCGCGCGAACTGGAGGGCAGGTATCTTACGGCGCTCGCGCGCGAGATCGGCGATTTCGCCTGGCCATGGACGCCCGAAACGGTCTATATCGGGGGTGGCACTCCCAGCCGTCTGGAGTCCACTGCGCTGGCCGGTTTGCTTGGGCACATTCCTGGCCGGGCATGGCAGGAAGCCACCATCGAAGCCGCGCCTGGCGATCTATCGCCGGCACAAGTAGAGGGCTGGGTACAGGCGGGAATCAACCGCGTGAGCCTGGGAGTGCAGAGCTTCGAGCCGCGCGAACTCGCCCAGACCGGTCGCCGCCACACCGCGGAGACTGTTGATCGAGAAGTGGAGTTGTTGCGGTCGCACGGGATTAACAATTTCAACCTAGACCTGATCGCGGGGCTGCCTCACCAGACCGTGGAGAGCTTCGCGCGTTCGCTCGATTGGATTGAGCGGCTGGATACGCCGCATGTCTCGGTGTACATGCTCGAGGTCGACGAGGACAGCCGCCTTGGGCGCGAACTGCTGGTGCTTGGCGCTCGCTACGGCGCGGGCACCGTGCCCGATGAGGCGTCGATTGTGGCGATGTACGAGATGGCTGTGGATCGCCTTGCGCGCATGGGCGTCGCCCGGTATGAGATCTCGAACTTCGCGCGTCCGGGCTTCGAGTCGAAGCACAACCTGAAGTATTGGCGCATGGAGCCGTATGCCGGATTCGGCGCCGATGCGCATTCGTTCGACGGCAGGGAGCGGCGCCAAAATCTGGAGTCTGCCGGGGACTATGTGGAGGCGTGGGAACGTGGCGCATCCATGACATCGGAACGCGTTCGCGCGGATCTCATTGAGGAGCGTTTCCTGGTTGGCCTGCGCCTGTCCAACGGCGTGCGCCTTCTTCCCGCCGACCGTGAGCGGTTCTCCGAACCGATCGCGCGCTTCCTTGGCGAAGGTCTGCTTGAAGAGTACGATGGGATGCTACGGCTGACAAATCCAGGCGTTCTTTATTCCAATGAAGTCTTCCAGGAGTTCATACGATGATGATTGATCTGCGCAGCGATACGGTGACCAAGCCATCCGCGGAAATGCGCCGTGCCATGGCCGATGCGGACGTCGGCGACGACGTCTACCAGGAGGATCCAACCGTCAACCGTCTGGAACAGCGTGCCGCGGAGATCTTCGGCAAGGAGGATGCGCTCTTCGTGCCAACAGGCACAATGGGCAACACGATCGGCATCAAGATCCACACGGAACACGGCCAGGAAGTGATCTGCGAATCGCGCTGCCACATTCTGAACTACGAACTCGCCATGATGGCCTGGTTCACCGGATGTCTTGCGCGTCCCATCGCCACGGAACATGGCCTGCTTCGATGGGAGCAGATCCAGCGCGAGATTCGCCCGCTGGGACCGCATTGGGCGCCCACCGGACTCGTCGAAATCGAGAACACTCACAACATGGGCGGCGGCACGGTGTATCCGGTGGAGTGGATCAATGAGATCTGCGAAGGTGCTCACTCACTGAATCTCAAGGTGCACATGGATGGTGCGCGTGTGTTCAATGCGGCAGCGGCGCTCGATAAGCCGGTGTGCGAGATCTGCGCCAACGTGGACTCCGTGATGTTCTGCCTTTCGAAAGGGCTTGGCGCGCCGGTCGGCTCCATGCTGGTGGGCACGAAAGACGCGATGGCTCGCGGACGTCTGTTCCGGAAGCGGCTGGGTGGTGGTATGCGGCAGTCCGGCGTGCTGGCCGCGGCCGGGTTGATTGCACTGGAAACCATGCCGTGGCGCTTGCATGAGGATCACGCCAATGCCCGTTTCCTTGCGGAAGCTCTCGCCGATACACCGGGCGTGCAGGTGGATCTCGCCACTGTACAGACCAACATCGTGATCTTCGATGTCTCCGCCACAGGCCGCGGCACCGCCGAACTCAGTGCGGACTTCAAAGCGAATGGCGTTTTGATCAATCCTGTGAATGCGGCGAAAATGCGGCTGGTGACGCACTGCGATGTCGACCGCAACGCATGCGAATCGGCGCTCGCAGTGATTCGCAAAGTGGTGTCGCCCGCGAAGCCGCAAGCGCGCTATTTCTTCGGATAGTTGATGAAGAACGGGCTGGACCACGCGAGCATGCGGTCATCCTGCTCCACCCGCACGTAGTAGAAGTGCCGGCCCTTCACGTCACCCTTGTCGGTGAATTCGAAGTTCACGTCGCGTTGATTGGGTGATGTGGAATAGATTACCTGGCTGTCCTTGATGATGTCGACCTTCGCCACCGCGCGGGGTGCTTTCACTTTCACCTGAATCGGCAGGGTTTTCGTGAGTGCGAACTCATCGCCCATGAAGTGCTGGCCCATGCGCACATCGAGAATGATGTTGTCCATCGCGCCATAGGTGTGCCGCTTGCGGATCGCATCCAGAATCCCCTGCCGCGAAGTGTCCGCCGTATAGACCATCGCGTAGGAGATGTGCGTGGAGCCATGATCGGAACTGGTGATGATGCCGAGTTTGTAGCCTTTGGCCCACGCGTTGGAGACCATGCCCTCGGGCTGATAGCCTGCCTGCTTCACGTGCGGCCCGTCTTTGGAAGGCTCGGCGACATGCGGCGCGCCGAGTTGTTCGTAGTTGGTGCGTGCGCCTTGAAAGATTTCGACCACGGGTTCGAGATCCGGGTCGTTGTCGCGCCAATCCGTGCCCATGCGCGTGCCTGACGTGTGCGAGATCGCCACGGCGTTGCGATTACGAATTTCTTCGTAGAGCAGCTTCGTGTCGTTCGCGACGAGATCGCCACTGCCCACTCCGGGCTCGTCGCCCTGCGGGCTGTTGCCGAGAAACCATTGCTGCACGCCGCTTTTGAGAAAGAACGGAGTGACACGCGAGTCTGAACGTTTCGCGAAGAACATGTTGCGGTGCCCGTTCGGGAAGGTCGCGCTGCGTTCATATCCGAAGATCGCCGCATACGCGCCAGGAACATGATGCATATCCGTCATCTTCTGCGTGTACCACCACCAGTACGGCCATGCGCCGCCCTGGTGATCGGTGGAGGCGCCGAAGTCCATGGTCGCCGCGTCGATCATGTAGCGGTAGAAATCCTGTAGGGATCCGTCTGCCCCACCGCCTCCATCCCAGCTCAGTTCGGTGTGACGATGGAAGTCGCCGCGCACGATGTGGTGCGGCTTGCCGGCGATGTTCACGGTGTAGCCGCGGATCGATTTGAGATCGCCCGCCTCATCGGCATGCGCTCCGTTCGGCATGCCTGTATTTTCGGGAGGCGCACTGCCCCAGGAGAGGTTGGCTGGCGAACTGGGCGCCGGCAGTGTCGCGGTGTGAATCTGCTGGCGAAGCGGTTTGTGATAGTAGCCCGATCCGCGATTGTCCGTGTCCCACACCAACGCGAGGCTGCCGTCTTTCGTGAGAGCCGCACCCATGCGCGTGCTGGAACGGCCCTGGCTTTTCGGCAGCGCAAATGCATCGGACCATCGGGTGCCATCCAGATGCGTCAGCCAGTACTCCCAATATCCCGGCGCTGCGCGTTGCGCCCGCTGAGGGCCTGAAAGACGCCGCTTGGCGATCGCATACACCGAACCCTTGCCATCAGAGACAACATGCGGCTGATAGGTGTTGCCTTCACCGAAGGCCGTGGAGACGGGCTGTGCGGGGTCGCGCCACTGGCCGTTGTCGTAGCAGCGAATGCGAGGCTTGCGCACACCTCCGAGTTGCACGCCCTTCGGATTCTGGCGCAAGGTGTAGCCCTGATCCTTACCCCATCCGGGATTGCCCTGTTCCCATGCGACCCACACGCGATCATTGGTATCGACGGCAACGGTCGCGCGCGCGTCAAACATGACGGACGCCGCAACCGGAATCTCCTGGCCGGCTTGCCCGTTGCCGACTCTGGCGAGGAAGACATCGTAGTTCCCTGCCCTGTAACTGTCATAGGCGACCCATGCATCGCCCCTGCGATCCATGGCCACAGCGGGTTCCCAATCATTCGCAGCGCGATTGGTCACGCGCACATCCGCGGACCAGCGGCTGCCATCGAATGTCTTCAGAAAGATGTTGCTGTTCTTGCCCCGGAAGCCCTGCCAGACGATTGCGAACTTCCCCTTGCCATCACTCGCAAGGCGCGGATTGATGTCGGGCATCGGGTCATTGGTGAGGCGCTCCATAGCGCTCCACTCGGTCTTCGCAGGATCATAGCGGCGTGCATAGATGTCCCAATTTCCGCCGCTCATCTGCGACCACACGACCCAAACACGATTCTCCGCGTCCACGGCAACTTGCGGTAGGAAGCTGTCGCCGCTGGTGTTCGGCACCCACTGTAGGACGCCCCATTCCCCATCCTTGAACTGGCGGATCGCAACATCGTCGCGATCGCCCACAAAACTCAGCCACGCGATCCACATGGAGCCATCCGGAGCCGTGGCGATGCTCGGCAGATCGTCTTGGCGAAACTCGTGGCCCACCATCGTGACCTTCATCTGACCGCCGCCGGGCAGCGTCGCGGTTTGCATGGGGGGTGGCGCGGCCTGCGCTGTCTGAGGCGTCTGCAGCGAGACGAAGCCGATCAGCACAACCAGCGTGAGAGCGGCCAGAGCGGAGAGAAGCAACCGGGGTTTCATCAGCGACTATTGTATGCGCTTCGGCCGCCTTTTACCTTGGCTTCGAGTACCACTCCTTCACCAACTCCATTGCAGGCTTGCGCCACGGCGTTAATGAACGGTCACGCATGCCGCCAGCGCCGTCGGTATCCACCTTCCACCAGTACACGCCCTGGAACCAAGGCTTGTGCCATACGGCTTCGAGCAGCGCACGATAACAGCGCACCTGCTCGTCATGCGACAGCTTGCGGCGAGGCTCAGCCCACGGCTCCCGATGCACACCTTCGGTCGACGCGAATCCTGCTTCCGTGAAGAGGACGGGCTTTTGAAAACGCTGTTGCACTGTTTCGATCTTCGCGACCACACCGGAGTAGTCGTAGTTGTCTGGCAAAGGATAGTAGTTGTCGATGCCGATGTAGTCGAGCGCGTCCCAGAAATCGAGCTTCTCGAATTCCTCGCCTTGCATGGGACCCGCGGTGAGCGGCCCCGCGTAATGCCTGCGAACGCGAGCAATCACTTGACGCCATTGCTCGCTATATTGATACGCCTTGCCCATTTCATAGCCGATGCAGAAGAGATCGGCATGAATGCGAGTGGCGAGCTTCGCGTATTCTTCCATTCCCTTTGCGTGACGCTCAAACCATTGGGCACGCGAGGCTTCATTATCGAGGTCGTTTCCACGAGGCCGGTGATGCGGTTTGAGCAACACCTTCATCCCCCGCTGATGCGCCCATCGCGAGAGCAACTCGATCTCCGCGGCGCTCTCTCTCGATCCCTCCGGTGGCGGCATTGCGTTGTGAGTGACGATGGCGATGGAGTCGACTTGATAGGCGGCAAGTTCATCCAGCAATCGGCGCATCGGGTCTGATCCGAAGCTCTCACGATCGGCAACCACGCTGATGCCACGCTGAAAGAAGAGCTTCGGATAGGGCGCGGATGGGTCGGGCGCGGGCGTGCGGCGCAACTGTTCGTTTACCGCGAGATGCCGGCCAGCGGCGAGATGCGCGTCGAGCGCTGGCAGGCCGAAGTATGTCATGGCGCTGAGCAAAACGCCGGCGGGAATCCACTGCCATGAGGGGGAGTTGGCGGGCCGCTGTGGAGGCCGCAGAGGCGCGATCCACGAACTGAGGAGAAGGGGCGCGAGTGACAGTGCAAGGAACATTCCGCCACGAGGCCCTCTCGCCGGCAGTATCGACACTACGGCGGCAGCGGCTGCAAGCGAAACGAACGCTTCCATCACGCGACGCAGGTATCCGCCTCCCACATCTTCGATCAGCCATCGCTGCGCCAGAGCGAGTGCAAGCAACGCCAGCGATGCGCCGAGCAACGAGGATGCTTGCCTTTCGTTAAAGAAAAAGAACCACAGTGGCGTCAGTGACAGCGCGCCCGCCGCGAGCAGCAGACCTGCGCACCGCGCGGAGTATCTGCGCAAGCCCATCGAGATTGCAATCAGGAACAACAGTGGAATCAGCGCCGCGACTATGAAACGCGCGTTGGGATCGGCAGTAAGATCGCGCCATACCGTGCTCTGCACGAAGATGCCGAATCGCCGCACATCCACCCGGCCAAGCGGCTGCTGGGCCGCCACGCTCACCAACACGACGGGAAGCACGTTCATCAACAGTGATGCACACACTGAGGCGGGAAGGTAGAACGCGAGGACGGTGAGTGCGCGCAAGAGCATGCTACGCGGAAACAACCTGCTGTGTGACCCAATCCGTGACGATCGCCGATGTGCCCGTGGACAACAGCAACGAGCCATCCAGCACGGCGTCCACGAAATTCTGTACGCAGGGTTGATGCAGGTTGGCATGCGGCGGGAGGTGCTCCTCTCCGCCCGGATGGACGAGCCGTCCGCTGTTCAGCGGCGAAAGATCGATTGCGCCATCCGTACCCGTGATGCGGAATTCATCGCGCTCCGCACGGCAATGCCACCGCACATCCACTACTGCACGCACCGCGCTTTCATACTCGATGAGCACGGTGGCCGAATCCTCCACTTCGAATGGATGCACAACGTTCGACAACTGGCCCACCACACGCTTCGGTTGCCCGAAGAAGTAGTTCAGAAGATCGATGCGATGGGAGCCGATGTCGTACAGTGGACCACCTCCAGCCATCGCGGGATCGGTGAGCCAGCCTCTTTGGCCGTCCGCGAAGTCGAACCAGCCATGGCAGCTTGCTTCGGCAAACACGGGCCTTCCAATCGCGCCTTGCTTCACGAGTTCCAGAGCGCGAAGCACTTTCGGATAGGTGCGGCGGTAGTAGGCAACGCCGAAGATACGGCCACTGGCTTTCGCAGCACTCACCATACTCTGCGCCTGCGGATAATGCATCGCAACAGGCTTCTCGCAGAGCACGTGCTTGCCCGCGCGCAGCGCCGCGATCGTCTGCGAAGCATGCAGCGCCACGGGAGTCGCGATGTACACCGCATCCACAGCCTCATCAGTGAGCGCCTCGTCGAGCGATGTCCACACGCGATCCGCGTACAGCGCGCCCTTCGCGCGATCTCGCGTCACCACGCCATAGAGGCTGCTGCGATCCGCCGACTTGATCGCCGGAATCACACGCTTCTTCGCAATGTCGCCAATTCCCACCAGTACCCAATTCAGCATCAGCCCTCAATCGTACACTGGGAATTGATGCGGCTGCTTTGGATTCTGACGATCATGTCTTCGCTGAGCGCCGGCGCGCAAGAGCGACCCTACCGCCATGCACCCGGTGCGCCGGACGCGCCGATGCTGGTGCTGTTGCCAAATGGTCCCGAGACGGTGGATGCCGAGTTCAAGACCTGGGCGCAGATCGCGGCCAGCCGGAAGTGGACTCTGGTGGTGCCGGCGTTTCCACTTCCTGGCGATGCGGGACTCAAGCAACTGGAAACGTGGATTCCCGAAGTGCGCGCCACGCTGAAGCTCGAGAAGTCGCCCTGCTATCTGGTGGGAACTGGAAACGCAGCAGCTCTCGTGTTCTACGCGGCTGCCCGCGTGCCGCATCTATGGACCGCCGCGGTGGCAGTGAGTGGATCGCCGAAGCCTGCCGTCGACTCCGACCGTATCTTCGGCGCGAACACGATGAACGTGCCGGTGGGTTGGGCCGTCAACGCGGAAGAGCGCGGCGCAAGCGATGCGTTGCGCGGGAAGATGATCGCTGGGGGGTACAACCTCACGGTGCTGGAATCGGCGACCGTGGAGCAGTTGCTCGATTTCTTCGCGAAGCACCGTTTCGATGCGTATCCCGCAAGCATCGACTGCGAGACCGGCAATCCACAACTGGCGCGTTGCTACTGGGTGACGGTAACCGCATTCGATCCCGCGTTGCGCAACGATGCGATTCGCAGCACACGCATCGCGCCGGACAATCTCGGGGCATCGCTTGATTTCGGCGGCTTTGGGTTCAAGACCACCACGGCAGGTCCGGGCGTGCTCGTCGAGTTTCTGCCCGACAACTACAACGGCCCGCTGAAGCTGAACGACCGCATTGTCGCACTCTCCGGCAAGCAGATCATCGACGCGAAGCACTACATCGAACTGATGAGCCAGGTGACCGAGGAGCGTCCCGTCTCCGTGACCATCGATCGCATCGAGAAGAAGGAGAAGGATCGGATCCGTCTGACCACCTACTACAAGCTGCGCAAGCGCGAAGAAGTGATCACTGCGCGATTGCAGGCGTCGTATTCGGTGGACGCGAAGGAGATCACCATCATCTCAAGAGCGGTGGCCGAACTTCAGATTCGCGTGCCCGGGCAATGGGTGCCCGCGACGATTACCTGGAACGGCAATCAGATGGCGGCGCCGCAGCAGGCTGGATGCCTTGTGCTGTCTCTGAAGACTCCGGGTGCCGCTCGCCCGTGTCCACAGTAAGTCCGGAGCAACCCGATTCGCCGCTTCATCCGTCTGAACCATTAGAGACCGGTTCGCTGGAACCGGAGATAGAATAGAAGAAAGGGAGTTTCGAGCTTGTTTCCGCGTCCAATCTGGGTGATTTCGTGCGCATTGGTGCTTGCAGCCTCGCTCATTGCGGAGCCCGCCAACATTGCCCGCGCACGCCAGTTCTATCAGACCACCAGATACAGGGAAGCAATCCAGTTGCTGCAAGGTCAGTCCGATAGCGAGGCGCTTCGCATCACTGGACAAAGCTGGTTCATGCTCGGCGAGTTCAAGAAAGCCAACGAGGTCTTTGAGAAGGCCGTGCAAGTGGAGCCGTCGAACTCGGACAACTATCTCTGGCTTGGACGCGCGTTCGGACGCCGCGCGGAGACATCGAATCCCTTCGTGGCTCCGCGCTACGCATCGAAGGCGAGGCAGAATTTCGAGAAGGCCGTTGAACTGAATCCGAAGAACGTCCTCGCGATGAACGATCTGTTCGAGTACTACATGCAGGCGCCGGGTTTTCTGGGTGGCGGGAAGGACAAGGCCTCCGCGCTTGCAAGCAGGATCGCGGCACTGGATGCAGCCGAAGGGCACTACGTCAACGCGCGTCTTGCGGAGGATAGCAGCGAGTTCTCCAAGGCCGAGACGCAACTGCGCCGGGCCGTGGAAAGTGCTCCTGCATCCGTTGGCCGCGTGGTGGATCTGGCGAAGTTCCTGGCCAAGCGGGGCCGCTATCAGGAAAGCGAAGCGGAGTTTCAGAAGGCCGAGCGAATCGCCCCCAACAGCCCAAAGCTGTTGTTTGAGCGTGCCTCTACCTACATCGAGACGAAGCGCAACATGGACACCGCGAAGGCGCTGCTGAAGCGCTATCTCGACGCTCCGCTTACGCCGGATGATCCACCGCGTTCGGAAGCGGAGAAACTCCTCAAACTTGCCGGCTCGTAGCCGTCCCCAGGCTGGCGGTGCTTGGCAGAGCAGTACGCCTCCTCGACACCGCAGCGGCGATCGGGATCGGCGCCAAGGCGTTCTGAAGCTGCGCTACGCAACATGGACACGGCATAGACGCTCCTGAAACGATATCTCGAAGCGCCGCTGTCCCCCGATGATCCGCCGCGTGAGGCGTAGAAACTGCTGAAACTTGCCGGATCGTAGCGGGCTCCGCTCGCTCCCCAACCGGGTGACGCCCGGCGCGTCGCGGTATATAGTGGAAGCACCATGCAATCGGCAGCTTCAAAACAGCCGGAGGAGTCGATGCTGGCGTCCGCCACCATTGACGCTGTGCCTCGCGTCGGCATTGTGTTGTCTTCGCTCAAGGAAGCAGAGGAGCACGACGGCACGAAACTGAGCGGCCTCTCCGACCCATGCCCAACCGACACGGAACTGACGCCGGCCCGCGTGTCTGCCATGCTCCGCAAAGCGATGGAATTCGGCTCTCGCACCGTGCAGCCCAGACCGCAGCGAGGTCCCGCGGGCGCAGGACGGCGACGCACGCAGCAGGCCTCGGAAGACTGGGTGGTCGTGCTGATCACCCTGACGCCCGAGATCTCGTCCGACTTGCTGCTGGTCTCCGCGCTGATTGACGACTACGCGACACAAGGCCGCGGACAGCGTTTCACGATCGCCGCCGGCGGGCCACCCCCTGCACCATGGTCCGAAATGCTTCGCGCACTCGCCGCGCGTCACAAACAACTGCGATTCGACTATGTGGACCTGTCGCGCGATGCGTGGCTTGAGGTGCCTGCGCCGCGACGCACATATGCCGCAAAGAATCCGAACGGTGTCTACGCGATTGCGAAGACGATTCGCGAGTGCGACCGCCTGATCTCGGTCGCGCCGCTCAGCACGTCGGCACAAACCGGCATCGCAGTGACGGTTGCGAACTACTGGTGGATCACGCCCGCGGAGGTCTACGGCAGCCAACGTGAGAAGCTGCTGGCGCTCGGCGATCCCGTCGATGTGCTGACCGATCTCTATCTGCATCAACCCGCTGCGTACGCAATCGCCGGCGGCTCGCAGCATCGCGACGCACAAACGACAGTTCGCCACAACATCGTGATTGCGGGCTCGAATGCAGTTGCCGTGGATGCCGTTGCCGCCGCGGTGATGGGTTTCGACGCACCGAAGCTTCCCTTGCTGGACAAGTTGGAAGCACGGGGTTTCGGTGTGTCCGATCCGAACGCGATTTGGACGCGAGGCAACGAGATCGAGCAAGCGCGCCGCGCATTTCAGAAGCCGAAGGGGTACTTATGAATCGACGCCAGTTTTTCCTGTCTTCCGCCGGGGCCAGCCTGATGGGCACGGTGGGACGCTTGTCCGGGGCGCCCGATACGCCCACGCGCTTCGGCTTGGTGCGTTCCACGCATTCCCGGCTGGTGCAACCCGCATCGCTGGAAGATGCGCTGACGTACACGCAAGTGCGCGACATGGTGTTTCAGGCGATCGAGTACGGCGCCCCGAAAGCCGGCTCGCTGGCAGCGAAGATCAAACCCGGAGCTTGGGTGGTGCTGAAGCCGAACATCGTGTTCCTGCGGCCGCATCCGGCGTATGCGAAGGGCGACGTTACGGACTTCCGGGTCACGCGCGCCGTGCTTGAGTATGTTGCGACGCGATCGCGCGCGGGCCGCATCACGATCGCGGAGGGCGGCACGTATCGCAAACCCTCCGACAAGGCGGAAGATAACGTGGTCACTCAAGCAGGACGCCGAGTGGATGCGTTGTCGTTTGATTGGGGGCCTGACGAGTTTCCCGGCTTCAGCGGATCGGTGGGCTCGCTCTTGAAGGAGTTCGCGGCAAAGCACCCGGACAAGAAGTTCGACTACGTGGATCTCTCCTACGACGCCGTGCGTGGGCCCGATGGCAAGTTCCGGCGAATCGAAGTTCCAAAGGCTCCGAATGGTGTGGGCGCATTCGGCGCGCGTCCCGACTACTTCGTTACCAGGACCATTACGGGTTGCGACTTCCTCATCTCCATCCCGGTGATGAAGATCCACCTGCAATCGGGGATCACGGCGGTGTTGAAGAACTACGTCGGTACAGCGCCGCGCGAAGCGTATGCGTTGCCCGGCGGTTTTCACAACGCGCTGTTGCATGACGGCCACTCGGCGGGCGACCGCATTGATCCCTTCATCTGTGATCTTGCCGCGTTCCATCCGCCGGACTACTGTGTGATCGATGGCATTCGCGGTCTGCAGACGCAGGAGCACTCGGTACACCGGCCCGATCAGACGGTACGGTCGAATCTGGTGATGGCGTGCGAGGATCCCGTGGTGTCCGATGCGATGGTGGCGAAGGTGCTCGGCTTTAATCCGCATGACATCGAGTTCCTGCACATGGCGCAGGCGCGGATGATGGGCTCCATGGATGTCCACAAGTTGGATGTGCGCGGCGACGAGCCGGATCGGGAGACGCGCATGTGGGAGAAGCCCAAGCGCTGGTATGGGCGCTGCAATCGCGAGTGGATGCTTTCGGCGGGTAACGCGGAGCAGAGGCACACCGCGCGTTTCGACACCATCGATCTGCCAGCGGCCACGAAGGTCCCCGCCGCGCCGGGCACGGTGTATCGAGCCGTTGCCAGCGCGCAATCGCGCGAAGCGCAGCGAGGCTATTTGTGGATGGGGTTGCGGGGCAAAGTCACGGCGCTGGTCAACGGCGAAGTGGTTGCGAAGTTCGAATCGCAAACACGCTATCGCGTGGGGCAATTCCAATTCCCGGTGACGTTGAAGTCCGGCGCGAACCGGCTGGAATTCCGAGTGGAGCCGCTTTCCGGACATGCGCAACTGAGTGCGCTGGTCACGGGAACGAACAATAGTGGCGATACGCCCGATGGTCTGCGCTGGGCGTAGAAGGCGTCACTTCAGCACGAACGCAATGATCGTCTGTCCCGG
>JAEUQE010000191.1 GCA_016789785.1 Bryobacterales bacterium | reverse complement strand
AGAGCATCAACCCGAGGATGAAGTTGCCCACCACGTAGGCCCTCGCCATGTCGGCCACGCCTTCCCAACTCTTGCCAGCAATCATTCTGTCCGGGCCGTCGAACAATTGCAGGAAGCTGCGGCGCATATGATCGCGCCAGCTCAACATGAAGTAGACAAGGAACGGCACGAAGGACGCCATCAGGAACACGTCATAAAACGCGCTGAAATGCGGTGTGAGACGGTCGAGAATCGACTCGCGTTCCTGGCTCAGGCGCACCTCCTGTACCTGGGTGGTTGTGGGCGGCGGCTCGGCGGAACGGCGCCGGGCCGTGCCCTTCGCCGCGGGCGGAGGAGCTGAAGTGATCACCTGCGCCTTGCGGTCACCGCCCTGAAAACGCTTCGGCACAATGAGCGAAAACATCGACTGCTCGGTTTGCTCCATACGCGCGACGGTGCCGTCCACAATCTCGTTGATCCGTTCACTGTATGCCGGCAGGTCGGCGAGCAGACCCGATGCCTGCGTGTAGAACGCAAGCGCCGCCACGTACACCACCAGCAACGCCAGTGAGCAGGTGAAGAAGCTTGCCAGTCCCCGAGGCATCTTCAGGCGCATGAACGCCTCCACCAGCGGATCGAGAATGAAGGCGAGAATCACCGCGATGGTCACCGTGATGAAGAACAGGCGTCCATAGTAGAGCAGCCCAATCACAGCCGCCAGCCCGATCATGCCGCCGGCAGAGAACTTGGGTTTCCGAGAACTGAAAGTGGATGTCAGGAGTTCCACGCGAAAGACGCCCGCTAACGCTAATCTATCACGCACACGCCTATAATGAGATACGTCGCATGAGGGGAGACGAACACAACCCTGCCCGCCGGGTGCTGGCTCTTGATGTCGGACTTCGCCGGATCGGTGTCGCTGTAAGCGATCCGCTGGGGATTACGGCGCAGGGTCTCGACACATACCATCGCACGGTGATGCGGGAAGATCTCGCCAAGGTCTCCATCATCGCCCAACAACAGGGCGCGGAGATGATCCTGGTGGGCCATCCTTTGCACATGAGCGGCAAGGAGGGCCGGCAGGCCGAACTCGTGAAGCACTTCGCCGCGAAGTTGCAGGAGCGCAGCGGGCTCCCCGTCCAACTATGGGACGAACGGCTCACCACGGTTGTCGCGAATCAGGTGTTGCGTGAGAGTGGCATCAGCCAGGAGAAGCGCGCCAAAGCCGTCGACCGGCTGTCCGCGGTGCTGATTCTGCAAAGCTATCTCGATTCGCTTCCATCCCTCTATCCGCCGGATGAGGATCAGGAGTCATGGCCAGATCCGCACTAGCCCGCAAGACAGTACTGCTTGGCGGGGCCGCGTTGCTTGCAACCGGCGCACTGGTGGTGTGGCTCATCTCGACGTTGTTCCAGCCCTACGAAGCGTTTCATGGCCATGCAATTCTCGATTTCCCGAGAGGTTCCAGCACGCGCCAGATCGCGGCCGAGCTTCAGCGCGCGGGAGTCATCCGCTGGCAATGGCAACTGCTTGCCGCGAAGCTGCTGCGTCCGCGCACAGCCCTGCAGGCCGGCGAGTACCGGTTCGATGAACCGTCTTCGGCGCTCCATGTCTACGATCGCATCGCACGTGGAGACACGTTCTACTACGAGGTAACAGTGCCCGAAGGCGCAAACATGTACGAGATCGCGGGCATCCTGGATCAGGGCGACATCATTACCGGCAAGGCGTTTCTCATCGCCGCGGGCAATTCGCAGCTCATCCGCGACCTCGCGCCCGGTGCGCCATCCCTGGAAGGCTACCTGTATCCGGCGACCTACCGCTTGGGCCGGCACACCACCGCGGCGCAACTCGTACGTAGCATGACGGATCGCTTCCGGCGCGCATGGAAGTCGCTGAACGCGCCAGGCGATGTCCACGGTGTGGTCACGCTGGCATCCCTTGTGGAGAAGGAAGCGGCCCGTCCGGAAGAGCGTGCGACGATCGCATCGGTATTTCGCAACCGGCTGGATCGCGGCATGAAGCTCGACTGCGATCCCACCACCATCTATGCGGCATTGCTGGAGGGCCGGTACAAAGGCACGATTTACCGCTCCGATCTTGCCAGCATGCATCCTTACAATACCTACCAGCACGCGGGCTTGCCTCCGGGTCCGATTGCGAATCCCGGGCTCAAGTCCATGGAAGCGGCGGTGCGCCCGGCAACCACGGACTACCTCTACTTCGTGGCGAAAGCAGACCGGTCCGGCGGGCACACATTCTCTTCAACGATCAACGCGCATGAGAAGGCGGTAGCGGAGTACCGGCGTGGCAACAAAAAAGGAAAAGCTGAAAGCGCGGTTCGAAAGCCTGCTCGGCCTCGAAAAGCCCGCGGTGATTGATGAAGCGATGCGAGACCGCGTGGCGGCCGCACTCGCCCCAGTCAGCGCACACATGCTCCGGGACTTGTTGCGGGATTGCGGCTGTCCGTTGGCGCCGCTGGTGGAAGGCGTGCGCCAGGACGATCTGCCTCAACTGGAGCGAACCTTGCTCAGCCTGGCACAAGAGTACCGGGATGGCGACGCGCGAATCCGCCGGGCCGCGCGCGACCTTGTCATTGAAGCCAAGGATCACGCCCGCCTGGTCACGCGAAACACGAAGGCCGATCCGGCCAAGCGATTAGCGAAAGAGGAAATGCTCCTTTGGATGCTCACCTGGCTTGAGAACCCCGGCGTGTTCGAGATGTGGGTGGGTCTGCGAAAGGCCGCTATTGCAGCTCAATCGTATCCACTTGAATGACCTCACCGTCCAGCTTGCCCGTGACTTTGGCCTTCAGATCCTTATCCTTCGTGGAAGCCTTGAGCTTCGAGAGCGCCATCGCATTGCCGGACTCATCGAACTTGACAAACTTCCCGTCGGAAAGCACCAGGCCGTACCCGCCTTTGGCGCAGTTCAGAGCGCATTGGCGGGTATGATTCGCCACGTCCTTCCCCTTGCACATCACGTCGACAACGGTGCCGGTCCACGTTTCGGCCATCGCCAGAGTGCCAAGCGCCAGTGGCAAACAAAAGAGTTTTCGCATCCATGCCCCCTAATTTGAAACGAATGAGGAACCAACACCATCATAAATCTTGCGGCGCGGCCGATGAAAACAGGAGGGCCGGTCCGGGAAGTCGCCAAAGGCAGAAGATGGGAAGCTGCCGAAGCAGAAGATAAGTCTTGCCACGAAGCGAGACGCTGTTTATACTAGCGGTTTCTGGGGCTCGCACGAAGCATCCGCGCTGGGAGATTCACTTGATGCCTGTCAACGACGACTTCGATCCGATGGCGACACGCAGGGAAGCAGCCATGTTCTACGGCCTGTTTCTGCGTGGCCATCCGGCCGATGACATCCGGAAAGACATCGCCATCTCTAAGGAAACGCTGAAGAAGTGGCAGTCGCACTATGGCAAGGACGGCTTCTGGGACAAGCTGCAGCGAATCTACGAGTACCGCCGCCAGGTGCTTGCCATTTTCGACGAACTGGTGACCAACGAACGGACCCGCCCCCGTCTTCAGTAGTTGCTGTCTTCAGTAGTTGCCCTCTTCGATCTTCTTCGGCGCAAACCAGGGATAGAGCGCAGGAAGCACGAACAGCGTCAACAGAGTCGACGTCACCAGCCCTCCAATCACCACACTGGCAAGAGGCCGTTGTACCTCAGCGCCGGTAGACGTGGACAGCGCCATCGGAATGAAGCCGAGGCTCGCCACCAGTGCCGTCATCAGCACCGGGCGCAGACGGGTTGAGGCGCCTTCCACTACCGCGTCCATCATCTCGAACCCTTCCGCACGAAGCCGGTTGATGTAGCTCACCAGCACAATGCCGTTCAGCACCGCGACGCCGAACAGCGCGATGAACCCGACCGATGCCGAGAGATTCAGGTTCAATCCTCTCAGCCACAGCGCAGCGATCCCTCCAATCAGGGCGAAGGGCACGTTGAGAAGAATCAGGAACGACAGCCAGAACGACTGGAAGGTCGAGTACAACAGCAGGGTGATGATCAGGATGGAGAGCGGAATCACAATGCCGAGCCGGCGCATCGCACGCTCCTGATTTTCGAACTGGCCACCCCAGTCGATGGAGTAACCCGCGGGCAGTTTCAATCCTTCGCCGATTCTCTGTTGAGCATCCTTCGCGAAACTGCCAAGGTCGCGGCCGCGGACGTTTGACTGGACCACGATGCGGCGCATGGCGTTCTCCCGCGACACGACTTCAGGACCGCGCTGCGCCACTACTTGCGCAACTTGTCCCAACTTGATGCGCTCGCCACCGGGAGCCGTCAGCGGCACTTCCGCCAAAGCCAGTGGATCGTGCCGGTAGCGATCCGGAAGCCGAAGGACGATATCGAACTTGCGCTGTCCTTCAATGAGCGTGCTGACCTGCCGGCCCGCCACGGATGCTTCCACCAAGTCTCGAACATCGGAGATGTTCAAGCCGTATCTCGCCAGGGCCGCGCGGTCGCCTTCCACGCGAACCTCCGCTACGCCCGAGATGATCTCCATTTGTACGTCCGCCGCGCCGGGAATGCCCGACATCAGCCGGAGAGCGCGCTCGGCCAGATTCTCAAGGGTGGTGGCATCCTCGCCAAAGATCTTCAGCGCGATGTCGGCCTTGATCCCGGACACCACTTCATCCAGGCGCATGGCCATGGGCTGCGTGAAGTTGTACGCGACGCCCGGAATCTGCTCCAGCCGGTTCGCCATCTGGTCGATGAGTTCGTTCTTGCTACGCCCCTGCTTCCATTCAGAGACTGGCTTCAGAAGCACATAGACGTCGGCCTCATAGATGCCCATCGCTTCGGTTGCCAGGTCCGGCCGTCCAAGCTTGCTAACCACACTCGTCACCTCCGGAAACTCGAGCACCGCCTTCTCCACTCGCTGGCTCATCGCGATGGAGTCCGAGAGCGCGATTCCCGGAAGCTTACGCGTGGTGATCAGAAGCGATCCCTCATCCAACCGCGGCATGAACTCCGTCCCGATGTAGGCAAGCGATGCGATCGCGCCGGATAACATGCAGAGCCCGGCGAAGGTCACCGTGAGCCTTCTGCGCAACGCGAATCGCAAGGCCCGTGAGTAGAAGTTCCGGAGGCGGGAGAACCAGGATTCCGAATGCGGCTTCACGCCGTTGCGCAGCAGGGTGAGAGCGGCGGCCGGAACCGCCGTCAACGCCAGCACCAGCGAACCAAGCAGCGCGGAACACACCGTGATCGCCATGGGCTGGAACATGCGGCCCTCCAACCCTTCCAGCGCGAAGATCGGTATATAGACCGCAATGATAATCCCCACTCCGAATACGATAGGGCGCGCGACTTCATGTGCGGCGATCTCGATCCGGCGGAGTGCGTCGAAGTGTTGATCCTCCGGCCGCCGTTCCAGGCGCCGCACCGCATTCTCAATCATCACCACCGCGCCATCGACGATCATGCCGAAGTCGATCGCTCCAAGGCTCATGAGATTGGCGGAGATGCCGAAAACCGCCATCCCCATGAAGCCCACCAGCATCGATAGCGGAATCACGGCTGCCACAATCAGTGCCGCTTTCCAATTTCCAAGGAAGATGAACAGCACCGCGATCACGAGCGCGCCTGCTTCGGCAAGGTTCTTGCGAACCGTCGCGATCGTGCCATCAATCACGGTGGACTGATCGTAGAACGGAACCAGCCGCACGCCCTCCGGCAGGCTGAGGGATGCGATCTTCGCCTTCACGCGCGAGATGACGTCGCGGCCGTTCTCGCCCTTCAGCATGATGGTCATGCCGGAAACCGTTTCACCTTTGCCATCTCGGGATACCGCGCCCTGGCGTTGCATCGGCTGATCGCGAATCACCGCGACGTTGCGCAGCAGCACGGGTGTACCGGAATGCGATGTCAATACGATCGCTTCCATGTCCGCCGCATTTCGCACACGTCCCACGCCACGGATGGTGTACTGTTCGGACGCATGTTCAATGTAGCCGCCACCGAAGTTGGTGTTGTTCTCCCGAACACGCTCATACACGTCGCGCATCGAGAGGTTGTAGCGGTTCAGCGCCAGTGGGTCCACTTCGATATGAATTTGCCGGGTCTCGCCACCCCACGTGTTCACTTCGTTCACGCCGCGCACGGTGCGCAGTTGGTTCTTGATGCTCCATTCATGAAGCGTCTTCAGTTCCATCGCCGAGAGCCGCTTGCTTTCGAGCGTGTACTGATAGACCTCGCCAAACGCGGTGGCCACCGGACCCAGCGCCGGCTCCAGACCTTCGGGCAAACGGGACCGCACTTCCTGCAGGCGCTCATTGATGAGCTGTCGCGCGAAATAGGTGTTCACGGAATCGTCGAAGAGAATCGTCACCATCGACAGCCCGAGCTTCGAAACCGAGCGCATGCCTTGCGTGCGTGGAATGCCCATCAACACGACTTCGATCGGATAGGTGACCAGTTGCTCCACCTCCGTGGGAGGCATCCCCGGGCATTCCGTAATCACAACCACCTGATTGTTCGTGAGGTCAGGGAATGCATCAATCGGGAGCCGCGACAGCGTGTAGAGGCCACTCCCGATCAGTACCAGCAAGCCCGCCATCACGATCAGGCGGTTGTGGAGGTGGAACGTGATAATCCGGTCGAACATTCACTCTTCTTCCGCGAGAGACGCCTTCAGCAACTGCGACTTCAGGAGATAGCTGCCCTGTGTCACGACGCGGTCGCCGCTCTGCAAACCGTGCAGCACTTCCACCCTGTCGTCCATGGGACGGCCGGTTTGAATCGCACGCACTTCGAAGTGATCGCCGTCACGCTGCACGAAGACCACGGACTGGCCGTTCACCTGTTGAATCGCACTCTGTGAAATGTGAATCGCACTCGTCGTGCCACCGGCCTGAATGACGGCCGTCGCATACATCTCCGGCTTCAGCAGGCCAGCGGGATTCCCGAGTTCCACACGCACTTGAATGGTGCGCGTGGCAGGGTCCAACTGTTCACCAATCTTGGTGATTCTGCCCCGGAACGTACGGTCGCGAAACGCCTGTGTCTGGACCTGCACGGGCATGCCGGCCCGCAACACGCCAAGATGCTCTTCCTGAACCGCGGCGATCATCCATACGATGGAGAGATCGGAGATCGCGAAGAGTTCGTCCCCTGGCTTGGCAACCGAACCGGGCGTGACGTTGCGGCGAATCACGGTGCCGGTGGCCGGTGATTTCACCGGAATCAAGTCCTCTTCATGAAAGGTGTCGCCGGTCTTGTGGTCTTCGTGCTCCTCGACTGGCAATTGGAGAAACTCAACAATATGGATGCGGTGGCGTTCGAGATCGGTCTCGGCATTGGAGACGGCGGCTTGCGAGTTCTTCAGTTCCGTGTCGGCGTGCTCGACCTGTTCGAGCGATGCAGCCTTCAATTGATATAGCCTTCCGATGCGGTCCCGCTGTTTCTGCACAAACGCCAATTGCGACTGCGCTCTCACCAGTTCCGCCTTGGCGCGCCGGTAGTCTGCCCGCACCTCGTGGATGTCGTGACTATGCATGCTGGCGATGCGTTGTTCCGTCTTCACCACATCGCCCGGCGACACGTTTACACGAATCACGCGCCCTTCCACCACCGAGCCAACACTCCACATCCGGTTCTCATTGATGGTGATGCGGCCTCCCGCCTCAATGGACAGGGGGACCGAACGTGATTCCACAACCTCCATGCGGAGGTTCGCCTGCTGCTGCTGTTGCGCGGCCAGCACCACCACCCCAGCTTCCCGCTCCGGCTTCGCGGCTGCCGGGGCGGCTTTGGCCTCCACCTTTTCCGGTGCGGCCGGCTGCCGGTTGCACGATAAGAAGAGAAGAAACGGCGTCGCGGCGATCAGTATCTTTGAGGGAACAGCAGGTTTCATTGCATCACACCCAATGCGGCTTCCAGCGCCGTGACACTTTGACGGAACTCCGTCAGAGCTCGATAGTAGAGGAGCTGAGTTTCAATGCGAAGGCGCTGCGCGTCCAGCAGACGAAGCAGATCGGCGCCGCCCTCGCGATAGGCCGCTTCGGCGATACGAGCCGACTCATCCGCTTTCGAGCGCATGCCTTTCAGAAAATCACCGATCTGCCGGCGCCGGATCGTGTAGTCGCGCTCCGCTGCGATGATCTCGGCGCGGACCAGCGCTTCAGTGACCGCAAGCGTCGATTCGGCGACGCGAATCTCCGCGCTTGCGGCAGCGATGTTCCCTTGATTGCGATTGGTGAATGGCAGGTCCACCTGCACTCCGCCAATCATCGAGTCGAATCCGGTTGCGCGCTTGTATCCAAACAGCACATCGACGTTCGGCTTCGCATTGGCTTGCTGCAACTGCAGGCCCGCGCGCGCCTGATTCACAATCTGACTTGCCAGACGCATCTCCGGACGGTCCCGCACCGCCTGATCCACCGGCACCATCGGACGATCGGGAACAGGTTCGAGTTGCTCCGTCAGGATTACATCCGGGAACTGAGTTTTGCCCATCTCGCGAAAAAGATGAATGCGCGCACGCTCCGCTTCGAGCGCCGCGTTGTTCAATGCGATTTCCAGACGCTCGCCTTCCAGCCGCACACGGATCAGGTCCACCTCCGCCATGGCGCCTTCCTTCACGCGATTCTCGTGATACTCGATGATGCGCCGGAAGCTCTGAATGTCTTCTGACAGGAGACGCTCGGCCATCCTGGCGCCGGCCGCGAGCCAGTACGCCGACTTCACCCGCAGGCTGATCTGGCGCCGCAGCAACTCGCGTTCGATCTCGGCACGCCGCACGGCCGTGGTGGCCGCCTCGGCCCGGCGCTCGCGCTTACCGGCAGTCTCGAAAGTCTGTTGAAGATAGGCGAAGTTGTCGGTGTCGCGGGCAAACACAAACGGGCTGTAAGGCCGGGTATTCTCCGTCTGCAGGATCAGCTTGGGATTCAAGATCAGTCCTGCCTGCTGCCGCAAGCCCTGGGCTGAGGTGATGCGCTCATTGCTTGCCTGCACCGCCGGATTGTTCTCCAGCGCCTGCGTGACGGCATCGTGCAGCGAGAGATTGACCTGCGCATGGATGCGGTCTGCAAACATTGCACCCGCCAAGAGCAAGATCTGCACAGCACGCAGCAGGCAAAGGCGAAGGTGTAAAGCTCGAAAGAACTGTGGACGGTCCGTCATGTCGCTACACTGTTGAAATGCGACTCCCGATCTATCAGGTAGACGCCTTTACTGATCGCCTCTTTGCTGGCAATCCTGCTGCCATCTGCCCGTTGGAAACCTGGCTGCCTGATGCAACTCTCCAGAGTATCGCGCTCGAGAACAATCTTGCTGAGACTGCGTTTTTCGTGAAAGCAGGAGATGCCTACGAGTTGCGCTGGTTCACGCCCGCGGTGGAGGTGGATCTCTGCGGGCATGCAACGCTCGCAAGCGCGTTCATCCTGTGGCGGAAGCTGGGCTGCACGAACGGCCGTATTGATTTCGATACTCGTAGCGGACGGCTCTCCGTGTTCCGCGAGGACGAGTGGATGGAACTCGATTTTCCCTCCCGGCCTCCTCAGGTTTGCGAGGTCCACGCAGGGTTGGCTGACGCATTGGGTGGAACGCCGCGGCAAATCCTTGCTGCCCGCGACTATCTGGTGGTCTATGGTTCTGAAGAGGAAGTGAGAGCGCTGAAGCCGGACATGGGCGCGCTGATGGACATCGATCGTTTCGCCGTGATCGTGACAGCGCCGGGAACCGGGTGTGATTTCGTGTCGCGATTCTTTGCGCCCGCGCAGGGAGTGCCGGAGGATCCGGTGACCGGATCGGCACACTGCACCCTGACACCGTATTGGAGCAAGCGCCTTGGCAAGACGCGAATGCACGCAAAGCAGGTGTCGCCGCGCGGTGGCGATCTGCGCGTGGAGGACCGGGGCGACCGGGTCGCAATCGCTGGCCAAGCCGTGTTGTATCTCGAAGGCGCAATCGAAGTGTAGCGCTGGCCGGGCATGGCCCCCGGATTGCAACCGCATCGGCTGAGGCCCACGGCATGGCCAACGGACTGCCATTTTTGCGGCAGAACACCCATTTCCTGCGCGCTCCTGCGCAAAAGCCCCAATTGTGTTCGCAACCGGCTCAGGAGGAGTCCCATGTCTCCATCGCAATCTCCCGCGTCGCCAGTTCCCGCTTCCCGGCGCGCTTTCGTCTTGACCGCTGTTTCCGCGTCCCGAGTTCTCGGCGCCAATGATCGTGTCCGGCTTGGCGTCATCGGCGCAGGCGGCCGGGGCTCTCATCTGATTCGCATGACACAACAGGCGGGAGGCGCGGAGATCGCCGCCGTGTCGGATGCATGGACCACTCGCATGGACCGGGCAGAGAAGCTAATCGGGAATCCCGTGGCGAAACATGCGGACTACCGCCGTCTCCTCGAAACGAAGGACCTTGATGCTGTGATTGTGGCCACACTCGATCACTGGCATTCGCGCATGTCGATTGACGCGTGCAAGGCGGGCAAAGACGTCTTTGTCGAGAAGCCAATGACGTCGCTGCCGGAGCAGGGTCCGCCATTGGCCCGCGCGGTGAAGGAGACGGGCCGGATTCTGCAGGTCGGCGTGCAGCAGCGCAGTCTGAAACACTTCATCGAAGCCAAGCAGCGCTTCTTCGATAGCGGCATGATCGGCGATGTGCACATGGTCCGCACCTGGTGGAATGCGAACTCCGGCTATCTGACGCCGGTGCCGCCGGAGCATCAGTCGAAGCCTGCCGATCTGGATTGGGACGCGTGCCTCGGCTGGTTGCCGAAGATCCCGTGGGATCCGAAACGCTACTTCAACCGGTTCGCCTATTGGGACTTCGCCACCGGCGGACAGACGGGCGGACTATTCGTTCACCTCGTCGACGTCGTGCACTGGTATCTCGGATTGACGAAGCCGGTTTCGGCAGTGGCGCAAGGCGGCATTTATCAGCACAACGATGGCCGGGACACACCCGACAACGTGAACTTCCTGCTCGACTATCCGCAAAAGGTGAACGTCTCCTTTGAGGCGACGATCTCCGATATGAACACCAAGGAATCGGTGGACATCGTGTTCCTCGGAACAAAAGGCAGGCTGCATGTCTTCCGTCATGGCTACCGCTTCCTGCCCGCGGAGAAGGGCGCCGCTGAGATCACTGCGGGGCCTTCACCCGAATCGGATCACATGAAGAACTGGCTGGAGTGCGTACGCTCCCGCAAGCAGCCGAATGCGAACGTGGTGGATGGCCACTATGGTGCGATGGCGTGTCATATCGGGAATCTGGCGTACAAGCGGAAGGCTCGGGTGGAGTGGCGAAAAGAGTGGGATGTATGAGTGTTGCACGAACGGCGGCGGTGTGACGAAATGATTCAGAAGGTGTGATTCAGAAAACGGAGACCATGCATGCAGTTGTGTAGCCGCGTAGTTTTGTGTTGCCTGATGCTTGCCATGTTGCCGGCAGACGCCATGGCGGCGGATCCGATGAACGTCCTGATTTTCTCAGGGCACAACAATCATGACTGGCGGCTCACCACGCCCGAGATTCAGAAGATCCTCGAGGACACGGGACGGTTTCAGGTTCGCGTCACGGATGAGCCGGCGGGTGTCACGGCCGCCGTGCTCGCGCGCTTCGATCTGATCGTGCTCAACTATTGCGGCGAGCGATGGGGAGAGCCCGCCGAATCCGCGGTGCTCGACTTCGTTCGCAAGGGCAAAGGCGTCGTGTCGATCCATGCGGCGAGCTATCCGTTCGGCACGTTGGAAGTGCTCGGGGAGAAGATGACGCGTACCGGCAAGCGCGAGCAACCGTGGACCGAGTACGCGAAGTTGATCGGCGCTTCGTGGAAGGAAGGCGATCCGAAGAGCGGTCATGGCAAGCGTCACGCATTCACGGTGAATTGGAAGGACTCGGCGCATCCGGTCAGCGCGGGCCAACAGCCGTTCGTGATTCATGACGAGCTCTATCACCACCTGGTGATGCAGCCGGACGCGCGCGTGCTGGCGACGGCTTTCGATGCGAAGGAGATGAATGGCTCTGGAAAAGAGGAGCCCATCATCTGGGTCACAGAGTATGGCAGCGGACGATCGTTCCACCTCACCTTGGGGCACGACGTCAGCGCCATGCGCGCACCTGGCTTTGTGACCGCACTTGCGCGCGGTGCGGAGTGGGCAGCATCCGGCAAGGTGGAAGGTCCGCGGGTTTCCAGCGCAAAACCAATCCGCGTGCAACTAACCACGGGCGGCCATGACTACGAAGCATCGTTCTACGAGGCGTTCGAGGGTGACGACGGCTTGAAGACCATCATCAATCCACATCCGAAAGCGTTCCGCCCGAACATGCTGAAGCAGGTGGACGTGCTGGTGATGTATGACTCGGTGAGCGAAGTCCCCGAACCGCAGCGCAAGATCCTGCAGCAGTATCTTGAATCGGGCAAGGGTTTGGTGCTTGTGCATCATGCCATCGTCGACTTTCCGGAGTGGGAATGGTGGTGGAAGGAAGTGATGGGCGGACTGTATCTACTGAAGCCCATGGACGGCAAGCTCTCGACATTCAAGCACGATGTATGGCTGGATGTGAAGAAGGCGATGGATCATCCGGTCACGCGCGGAGTCGGCGATTTCCGCATCTTCGATGAGACTTACAAAAACCTGTGGATCTCGCCGGACGCGAAGGTGCTGCTGCGTGTGGATCATCCGACGAGCGATGGTCCGGTTGCGTGGATCAGCCCGTACCCGAAGGCGCGGGTCGTGTATGTGCAATTGGGTCACGGCCGCGAGGCGCATCGGGATCCGAACTTCCAGCGCTTGATCCGCAATTCGATCCGTTGGGCGGCGGGGCGAGATCACTGGTAGGACCCACAGACGAAGGGCCACACGAAATCGAGAGAGTTCCTAGCCGCTGAACGCACTATCTAGTGTGGGACTCTTTCGCACCCGCAGCGCCGCCGTTTTCGGTATCGACGCCCACCCGATCGACGTCGAAGTGGACCTCTATCCATCGGGGTCCGCGCGGGACTTCATCACCGTCGGCATGCCCGACACCGCCGTGCGCGAGAGCCGGGAACGGATCAAGTCCGCCCTGGTCAACTCAGGCTTCGGCTATCCAAGCAAAGCCGTCACCATCAATCTCGCGCCCGCCAATGTGCGCAAGGAAGGCGCCGGCTTCGACCTGCCGATGGCGATGGGCATCCTCGGCGCGATGGGCGCGGTCACGCCCACCGACCGCTTCTTGTTCGTCGGCGAGTTGTCGCTCGACGGGAGCCTGCGGCCCGTACGTGGGGCACTGCCGATCGCGGTCTGTGCTCGCAAAGAGCGAATTGCCAATCTCGTGGTGCCGGAGGAGAATGCGGCGGAGTCCTCGGTGGTGGAAGGACTCCGCGTCTTCGGGCTGAAACATATCGCACAAGTGGTTGCGCTGGCGAAGGGAGACTCGAGCTTCACGCCGGCCCAACCGCAACCGGTGGCAGCCGAGCCGCGCATGGAGGCGGATGCCGATTTCCGCGATGTCCGCGGACAGACCACCGCCAAACGTGCGCTCGAAGTCGCGGCTGCTGGCGGGCACAACGTGTTGATGGTCGGACCGCCGGGGTCGGGGAAGACGATGCTCGCGAAACGCTTCGCCGGCATTCTCCCTCCGCTGACGTTCGAAGAAGCGATCGAAACCACGAAGGTCCACAGCGTGGCCGGTCTGCTGCCGAAAGGCGCAGGACTGCTTCGCGAGCGGCCTTTTCGCGCTCCACACCACACCATTTCGGACGCGGGACTCATCGGCGGCGGCACGGGCACTCTGCGTCCGGGAGAAGCCAGCCTGGCGCACAATGGAGTGCTATTCCTGGATGAACTGCCCGAGTTGTCGCGCAATGTTCTGGAGTTACTGCGGCAGCCGATGGAGGACCGGCAGGTCGTGCTGGCGCGGTCGAGCATGACACTCGCCTTCCCTGCGGCGTTCACGCTGGTCGCCGCGATGAATCCGTGTCCATGCGGCTTCTATGGCGATGCGACACGCGAGTGCCGTTGCACCGGAGCGATCATCTCCCGCTATCTCGGCAAGATCAGCGGACCGTTGCTGGATCGCATTGATCTGCACATTGAGGTGCCCGCCGTGCCCTACAAGGAACTACGCGGCAAGGACGATGGCGTATCCTCGGCGCAGATGCGGGATCGGGTGCTCGGCGCGAGGGAACGCCAGCAGGCTCGCGGGTTCTACAACTCCAATCTGCCGAATGCGCAATTGCGGCAAGTGAGCGCCCTTGACGACGCGGGGGAGCGCACGCTGGAGATGGCCGTCCGGCGAATGGGCTTGAGTGCGCGCGCACATGACCGCGTGCTGAAAGTCTCCCGGACCATCGCCGATCTCGATCGCTCCGAGCATGTCTCGGCGAAACATATCGCCGAAGCCGTGCAGTATCGGAGCCTGGACCGTTCGTATTGGGGCGGATAGCGCGCTATCTCTTCACAGTTCACCACGATTCCACGTTGTCTAATGTCCCGCACAGAGTATAGTTCGACGGCGAAGTCGGTATACTGAATCCCTTAAGGGAATGACTCCAGATCCGCAGCCTTCCGCGGAAAACCGGGACACCGAAACCGTTCGGCCGGCGCTCACAGCACAAGCTGACCTGATGATCGGGCCCTACCGCGTTGTCCGCAAGCTTGGCGAGGGCGGAATGGGCATTGTTTATCACGCGCGCCAACAGGAGCCCATCCGGCGTGATGTGGCGTTGAAGCTCATCAAACCCGGGATGGACAGCAGGCAGGTGATCGCCCGCTTTGAAGGGGAACGGCAGGCGCTGGCGCTGATGGATCATCCCAACATCGCGCGCGTGCTGGACGCCGGCACGACCGCGTCAGGTTCGCCCTACTTTGTGATGGAGTTCGTCGCGGGCGTGGCGATGACACAGTATTCCGATGCGAAGCGGCTGACTCTGCGGGAAAGGATCGAGCTATTCATTGCGGTGTGCCGTGCCATACAGCATGCGCACCAGAAAGGGATCATTCATCGCGACATCAAGCCATCGAATGTGCTGGTGGCCGAGCGCGAGGGCAAGGCGACTCCGAAGGTGATCGACTTCGGCCTCGCGAAGGCGCTTAGCGGTGAGATGAGCGACGCCAGTTTGCTGACAATGCCGGGATCGGTGGTGGGGACGCTGCGCTACATGAGTCCCGAACAGGCCGAGTTTGGCAAGAGTGACATTGACACGCGCAGTGACGTGTACTCGCTCGGCGTTCTTTTGTATGAACTGGCCACCGGCACCACGCCGCTGGAGGAGGAGCAGACCGCCAAGAGCAGCTACGTGGAGATGCTGCGGCGGATTCGTGAGGAGGATCCTCCACCCCCGAGTTCGCGGGCGCGCCAATCAGGCAAGTCCACGGAGATCGCGCGGCAGCGGCGCAACGATACCAATCGGGATGCCGGCCTCTTGCAGGCCGAACTCGATTGGATTGTGATGAAGGCGCTGGAGAAGGATCGCTCACGGCGCTATGAAACAGCGAATGGCCTGGCGCGCGATCTGGAGCGCTTTCTTGCCGGAGAGCCCTTGGAGGCCGCGCCTTTATCCGCCACCTACCGCGTGCGGAAACTGGTTCGCAAGCACCGCGCATGGATCGCCACCGGGGCCGCATTTCTCGTATTGCTGATCGCTGGTGTAATTGTGAGTTCGTGGATGGCTGTGCGCGCGACGAAGGCGGAACGGGAAGCCGTGCGCGAGCGGAACACCGCCAAGTCCGTGAGCGATTTCTTGCAGAACGACGTATTGGCGCAGGCTAGCGCCTACACGCAGGCCGGGCCGGCCACGAAGCCCGATCCGGACCTGAAGGTGCGCACAGCGCTGGACCGCGCGGCCACCCGCATCACGGGTAAGTTCGGCGGCGAGCCGCTCGTGGAAGCGTCCATCCGGCAGACGATCGCCAGTTCCTACCAGGATTTGGGACTGTATCCCGAAGCGGAACCGCATGCGGAACGCTCGCTGGAGTTACGGCGGCGCGAATTGGGCGATCACCACCTCGATACGGCGCGCAGCCTGATGCTAGTGGGGCGATTGAAATGGCTGCAAGGCAACTACCCTGAATCGGAGACGCTGTTCGCCAAGGGGCTGGAAATCCGCCGCGGAGCGCTTGGCGAGGAACATGCCGATACGCTGACGGCGATGGACAACCTGGCGTCGGCGGTGGCATATCAAGGCAAGTGGGAGCAGGCGGAGGATTTGTTTACCAGGACGGTGAGAATCCAACGCCGGCTGTTGGGCGATGAACATGCGCGGACGCTCGCCACAACGAATAATCTCGCGGCCGCCTATTTCCGCCAGGGCAAGTTCGCGGAGGCAGAGGCGCTGCACAGCAAGTCGATGGAGATCCGGGAGCGGGTAAACGGCTCGGAACATCCTTCCACACTGGTGACCATCAATAATCTCGGCGAGGCGTTCTTGGCGCAGGGTCGTTACACGGAGGCCGAGTCACTGTTCCACCGGGCCTTGGCGGCGCGTCAGCGCGTGCTGGGGAGTCAGCATCCGAATACGCTCACCACCTTGCGAGATCTGGCTGTGCTCTATCTGGCGCAGCGGGACTTCCGCAAGGCCGACCCATTGTTGCGCCAGGCATTGGAACTGCGCAGTAAGGTGCTGGGCCAGGAGCACCCCGACACGCTCGGCAGCATGAAGGATCTCGCGAGTTTGTATCAAGCCCAGGGCAAGGCCACGCAGGCGGAACCCCTGCTCGCGGCCGCCTTGGAGATTCTCCGGCGCAAGCGGGGTGAGGCGCATCCGGACACGGCGGGCGCGCTTGTGGCTTTGGCGGAAGTGCGGTTGCTGCAGCAGCGATATGCCGATGCCGAAGCAATGTTGCGGCCGGCGCTCGCGGCGTATCGTAAGGCTGCGCCTGAGACTTGGCCGCGATACAAGGCGGAGCGTTTGTTGGGTGTGAGTCTGGCCGGAGCGAGGAGGTTCGCCGAGGCCGAACCGTTGCTACTCACCGCGTATCAAGGGCTGTCACAACTTGAATCACGGATTCCGGCGGCGGAACGGTATCGCGCGAATCAGTTGACGGAACCCTTGGTGGATCTTTATGCCCAGTGGGGGCAACCGGAGAAGGCAGCAGCGTGGCGCAACAAGAATGCCGCGGAGGCAGTAAGGTAATTCGCGCTGGGGCGCTGCTGTGCCGCCATCGATATCAAGGGCATGAATATCGAAGCCTGGACCGTTCGTATTGGGCCGGATAGCCCGCTAACGGTCGACCGCTGGCGGAGGCACCGGCATGTCCGTGCGCTGCTCCTTCATGCGCCGACCGCGCATATCGCCCAGGTGAGGTTGCAGGTAGCGCTTTCCGAGATCCACTGTGGCCACAGCGACCGCGCCCCGTTCTTGCGCGACCGAGAGCCGCTCTCCATTCGGATCCATGATGTAGGTCGGATGATCGTAGCCCGAAGTAATCAGAAAAATGCGATTCTCAATCGCACGAGCCTTGGCTAACACCTCGTCGCCGCCCCAGATCGGAAGCAGAATCATCTCGGCGCCCTTCATCGCAAGCGTCTTCGCCGGATCCGCAAAGAACACGTCGTAGCAGATCATCAAGCCGATGCGGCCGAAGTCCGTGTCGAACGTCGGGAATGCATTGCCTGGCGTCAATCCCGATTCATACTCTTCGCGCGGCAGGTAGACCTTGCGGTACTTACCTGCCAGTTTGCCCTGGCGGTCGAGAAGCACAGCGGTGTTGTAGACCGCATCGCCCTCGCTCTCATAGATGCCGGCGACGACGTAGCTATTACGAGCACGCGCCAGTTCACCGAGGCGGCTGGTGGTCGGGCCCGGCACGCTCTCGGCGACATCAATGTAGGTGCGGCCGGTGCCCACAACGGTCATCCCCTCCGGGAAGAGGATGATGTCGGTGTTGCCTTGCACCGCCTTTTCGAAAGCGGCGACGAACGAAATGACGTTGGCCTCGCGCGAAGGGCTGTTCTGGGGGCGAAGGTTAACGGTGGCCACGCGGACCTGGCGAGGTTCCGGCGCGGCGATTTCCTCAAAGGAAATGTCGTCCCACCAGACCGTTCCATGCGGCGCATGACTGAGGAACAGTTGAATGGTGGCGGTGGATGCCCGTTCGGGAGCGGCCACCTCGATCCATGTCTTCATCCAGTCCCCTTCGCGGCGCTGCTGATAGATGTAGTCTGGAACGCCCGCCCGTTTGCCGCGTGCGTCAAGCCAGTCAATGCGCGGCGCAATCTGCCAGACGGGATGCTCCACGCCCTGCCAACGATAGTAGGCCGAGAACCGGTACCACTTGCCCGCGGCGACGTTTCGGACGTCGTGTTCCCAGCCGCCATGCACCAGCGCATTTCCCTTCCCCGAGACCGCGAGCGATGCACGTCCGCCGTGGCTTACCGTGGCATCGACAAACGTTCGCGGCGCCGTGGCCGCGCGATGGCTCCAGGCACGCCACCCAAAGGGAGTATCGTCGAAATTCCGAAGATGGACCTTCAGCGGTTCCGCACACAGCAGTCCTGCCGCAAGGAAAAGGCATGCCAGATGTCGCATCGTCTTAAGCGCTCCTCTGCCTCATCATACGCCAGCCGATTCGCAGATAGTCGGCGCCGCTGA
>JAEUQE010000190.1 GCA_016789785.1 Bryobacterales bacterium | reverse complement strand
AGTCTCCTCCCTATATCCGTTGCAATCGCGTTGCCATGTACAATGGGCGTTTCCATGTTTCCTCTCGCACTCCTTGTCATGCTGGCAACCTACGCGCCCGCACAGGTGCGTTCCGCTCCGGCCGCATCTTACCGTGGCTGGGAAATGTTCGGCGGAGGCCCTGAAAACGCGCATTATTCCACGCTCAAACAGATTCATCGGGGCAACGTCTCGAAACTGAAAGTCGCCTGGACATTCGATACTGGCGATGTTTTCCAGGGGTCCGAGATCCAATGCAACCCGGTTGTCGTGGGTGGGGTACTCTACGCATCCACGCCCAAGTTGCGCCTCATCGCGCTAGACGCGGCCAATGGAAAACAGAGGTGGGCATTTGACCCACCCCTGCCCGAGAATCGCCGGGGGCGCCGCAACCGGGGTGTCGCGCATTGGACCGACGGCAAATCCTCGCGGATCTTCTTCAGCGCGGGCAACCAACTCTATTCGCTTGACGCCGCGACCGGACGCCTGGATGATGGCTTCGGCAAAGCGGGGATTGTCGACCTGCGCGAAGGGCTCGGCCGCCCCGCGGAGACACTGACCGTAAGTTCCACCACGCCAGGTGTGGTCTACAAGGATCTGCTCATCCTGCCAACGTTGGTGAGTGAAGGACTGCCTTCCGCACCCGGCGATATCCGGGCGTTCGATGTGCGCACAGGCAAGATCCGCTGGACCTTTCGCACGATTCCTCATCCCGGCGAGTTCGGGCACGACACATGGCCCGCCGAGACGTGGAAGCACACCGGCGGTGCGAACAATTGGGCCGGCATGGTGGTGGACCGCAAGCGCGGCCTGCTTTTCGCGCCGACGGGATCCGCCGCCTTCGACTTCTATGGCGCCGACCGCCATGGCGACAACCTGTTCGCGAACACGCTGCTCTGTCTCAATGCGGAGACGGGCCAGCGGGTGTGGCACTTCCAGGCCGTGAAGCACGACGTTTGGGATCGCGACTTTCCCTCCGCACCCGTGCTGGTGACGGTTCAGCGTGACGGACGGCGCGTGGACGCAGTGGCGCAGACTACGAAGTCTGGTCACGTGTTTGTGTTCGAGCGTGAGACGGGAAAATCGTTGTTCCCGCTGGAGACGCGCAACGTCCCTGCGTCACCAGTGGACGGAGAGTTGCTTGCGAAAACCCAGGTTCTGCCGCTTGCACCTCCCGCGTTTTCAAGGCAGCGATTCACCGAAGACATGGTGACCAGGCGCACGCCGGAAGCCCACCGCATTGTCCTGGAGCGTTTTCGAAAGGTGCGGAGCGGCGACCAATTCGAGCCGCCAAGCCTTGAAGGTACCATCGTGTTCCCGGGATTCGATGGCGGTGCGGAATGGGGCGGAGCCGCTTTCGACCCGGAAACAGGCTTCTTCTACGTGAACTCGAACGAGATGCCGTGGATCCTGCGGCTTGTGCCCGCGACCGCTTCGCGCGGCGCCGTGAGCGGACGCCGGCTCTACAACCAACGATGTGCCGCGTGCCATCTGGAGGACTTCAAGGGCAGTCCGCCGAATTTCCCCGCGCTTCTGGGTCTCAAGGATAAGTACAGCCTCGCGCAGGTGAAGGAGATTCTCGCCAAAGGCGTTGGGCGCATGCCGGGGTTCGGAACTCTCGGCGACTCCGCCCTGGAGGCAATTAGTAAGTACGTGCTCACTGGCGAGGATGTTGCCGCGCGCGTGAATACCGCCGCGTCGAGGACAGACTTGAGGTACGCCATTGACGGGTACAACAAGTTCCTCGATCCCGATGGTTACCCAGCAGTGCAGCCGCCGTGGGGGATGCTGACCGCCATCAATCTGAACAGCGGCGAATTCGTCTGGCGGCGGCCTTTCGGAGAGTTTCCGGAATTGGCGGCCAAAGGCATGACCAACACCGGCAGTGAGAACTACGGCGGCGGAATCGTCACGGCGGGCGGGCTTTTCTTTATCGGCGCGACGAACCTCGACAAGAAGTTCCGCGTCTTCGACAAGTTGAATGGGAAACTGCTTTGGGAGACCACTCTGCCCGCGTCCGGGAATGCCACGCCCGCGATGTATGAGGTGAATGGGAAGCAGTATGTCGTGATCGCGGCCGGCGGCGGCAAGTCCGGTGCGGCCAGCGGTGGATCGTATGTTGCGTTCTCGCTCCCCTAAGAAGCGCTACTTTGCTTTCGTAAAAAGCAGGTGCCTGACACGGCCGGTGTTCAGGCGAAGCCCCTCAATCGACTTCGCGGCGTTTCGCACATACTCGACGTTGAGTGCTCCGAGATGAAAGCGGTCCGCCGTGGTAGGCTGCATTCGGCCGATTGCGCGATCCTGCTGGGAGAGTTCCAGATTGCCGTCGCGCAGTTGGACTTCGAGTGTCGCGCGTGCCTCGTCACTGTAGAAACGGCCTTCATACTGAGCCAGATCCGCAGGCGCAGCCATCAATTGTACCCGCTCGAACGCGGTCTCCCGATGCGATTCGGCTTCGTTGCGAAGGAACCGTGGGACCTCGGCATCGCCGTTCTTGCGAAACTCCACCTCGAATCGCAGTGGACCGCCGGCACCGCGGAATCGCATCGGCGTCTCTGCTATGAGCGGCATACGAAAGCCATTGAAGTCGCCAATGAGCATGTCGTTCTGGACCATGATCTGAAGCAGATCGCCGGTCAGCCTGTCCTGGAACGCACCTGCTTTCCGCTTCAGTTCGGCGGCGGATAGTTTCGGAATTTCCGCCGGCTTACGTGGAGGAAGAATCATCTCCATGATGAGGCGGGCCAGTGCGCCCGCGTCCGCATCGCTCGAGTTGCACAAACAAATGATGGTGGTGTTTTCCGAAGGGATGCGCAGGATGTCACTGCGATATCCGCGCAGGCCGCCCATGTGGCTGACGGTGTCATAGCCATTCACGTTTCGCAACATCAAACCCATTCCGTACTCCGCCTTGTCGCCGGAGGGCAGGCTGACTGGAGTCATCATCTGAGTTACCGCATTCGCGAAGAGAGCTTGAGGGCTTGCCAGTACTCTGTCCCATTTCTCGAAATCCTCCAGGCTGGTGAACACGCCGCCATCTCCGGTTACGTCGAGGGTGCCCGAATTGATGCGAACCGTGCCTGGAATCATGTCATTCTGTCCCGCCATCGGGGAGTAGCCGGTGGCCCTCCTGGGCAGCAGTGAGAAACGGTCCCCGTAAAACCTTGTGGACCCCATGCCCAAAGGCCGGAACACCGTTTCATCCGCCAGGTCTGCCAGGTGACGAAGCGCAGCAGGCCTCACGATCTGGCTGAGAAGGAAGTATCCGGAATTACTGTAGAGAAACTCCGTGCCGGGCGCAAAGTTCAATTCCTTTTGCCGGAAAAGGATGTCACTCACGGCAGGCTCGCTGAGCGCGGCATCTTCCTGCGGATTGGTGAGATTCCACAACGTGATATAGTCCCGAATTCCGCTGGTGTGTTCCAGTAAGTGGCGGATCGTGACAGGTTGGAGATACTCCGGGAGTTGGGGCAGCCAGCGGCGAACCGGATCCTCGAGCCGGAGCTTGCCGCGCTCGGCCAGCAGCAGCACCGTCATGGCGGTGAACTGTTTCGAGGTCGACCCAAGATAGAACGTACTTTGGGGCGTGACCGGAATATCGTGTTCCAGGTTCGCCATTCCAAAACCGCGCTGCCAGGGCGTGCCGTTGCCCTTTCGCACGCTGACGGCGCACCCTCCGGACTTCGGCGAGTTCCATTTCGCGAAGACCGCTTCGATGCGCTGGATCGTCTGAGGAGGGAGGTTGCCGTTCTGTGTGACGGCGGGCTGTTGCGCCCAGCAAAGAGAGGAAACTGCTAGAAGAAATCGGATCAACGGTAACTCACAATCACGGTGTGTGGCATGCCGGGAAAAGGATGTGCTTCGTTGCGATGAAAGCCTGCCCCTCGCAGCATGCCGTCCAACTCAGAGTAAGTGTAGGCGTCGCCTTCGGCGGTGGTGGCCAGCATAACCAAGGCAAACAGCCCCGCCCCCGGAGGAGAGACGCGATTCTCGTCAGGTACAAACTCCAGTGTCACCTTGCGTCCTCCGGGCGCTATGGCCGCATGCAGTTTCTTCGCGAGGTCCCCGCAAACCGGCAGGGAAAAGTGATGATAGAAGTTCGTCACCAGCACCACGTCGTAGTCCTCACCCAGGTCCAGATCGAAGGCGCTGCCAGGCTTCAGGTGATAGCGATCTCCGACGCCAGCGTGAATCGCGTTTTGCTGCGCGATGCTGAGAACGGCGGCCCAATCAACCGCGGTTACTTCGGCCTCCGGAAAGTGCTGCGCGAGGGTGATGCCGAAGAGCCCGTGCCCCGCCGCGATATCGAGTACCCGCCGCACCGGCCGGTCTTCCCGTTTCAGAATCTCCGCAATCGAAACCGCCGCCGGCTGCATCATCTTCGCCATGCCATTCGCAAAGTCGATCCACACCGGATGATCGTGATCCATCGTGCCGTGATCGCTCAGCATGGTGCCGCCTTCGCGTACCGCTTCGGTCAGGTCTCGAAACCCGCGCGTCAACGTTTCGGAGGTGAGAAACGCGGCGATGCCGCCGATGTAGCCGTGCGACCGTTTGTCGAGAAAAACTGCCGTGTCGGAGGTCAGCCCGTAGGCGCCGCCCTGCTTGGTCAGAAAGCCACACACCACCATGTAGTCACAGAGCATCCGCATACCTCGCTCGGGTGTGCCAGCGCGCTGCGCGATCGCCGCCGCCGTCGTCCGTCCTTCACCCACTGCGGTGAAGACTTCCAGTTCGATCGCGGCCCTCAGCGCGGCGGTTCGCTGATAGGCTGTCAACGCATCGAAGACTGGAAGAGGATTCGGACCGGACAGCGACATTCTTCAAGTATAGCGAGGCGAGTTTACGGTGCGACGAATGCGCGAGCGAGAAAGCTCGCGAGTTGTCCGCGCAGATTCTGATCGCCAGGACAGAACGTGCTGGCCGAACAGCCGACGGTGATCGAGATCTGCCGAAGTTTCTGGACGTAGCTGTAGAAGAGATCGCCGGGCGGCACATCGGAGAAGTACTGTGCCTGAGGAAACGGGAAGGTCTGCGTGCTGTTGAGGCCGTATCTCGCGCGAATGAGAAACGCTGCCATCTGTCCGCGGGTGACCAGCGCGTCCGGGCAATAGGTGGTGGCCGTGCATCCGTTGGTAACTCCCAACTCGCGGAGTTTTTGGATAAACGAGAATTGCGGATGCGACGGTGGGACGTCCGAGAAGTAGGGAATCTGGCCGTGTTGGAAGTTATCCGTGCCGAGTACCGCCCGCACCAGAAAGACCGCCATCTCGTTGCGCTTCACCGGAGTCTCCGGGCAAAACGCGGTGGGGGTACACGGGAACGCGATGGCGCCCTCCTTGAGCAGGGAGATGAACGGCGCAAAGAGATAGCCGGGAGCCACATCGGTGTAAGGCGCGGGCAGCGAGGATGTGCTCTGTAGCAACTGCACCACCTGGCCGGCGATCTGGATCGCGCCGATTCGTGCGCTGTTGGTGCCGTTGGCAGGCACCGTAAACTCGAGTGTGCCGGGCCCGATTCGCGCCAGCGCGTTCGACAGGTCGATCCACGAGGTTGGAGCCGCTTCGGCGGTCCAGAAGCAGCCCAGTCCGGTATTTACTTCCACCTGGAACGTGCCTCCGAGCGAAGGAATGTTCATGGCGGGCACAGATAAGGAGTACGTGCAGCCCGTCATTTCCTGCCGTATGCTGAAGGTCTGGTTTTGCACGCTGATGGTGCCGACGCGCGGTCCCGGAAGAGGGTTGGGCGCAAGACGGAACACCACATTCCCGTTGCCGAAACCGGTGGTTGGGCTGACCAGCGTGATCCACGTTGCGTTCGGAGTGACGTTCCACGCGCAGGTGCTCGTGGTGGAGATGGTGAATCGCCCGAGGTCTCCGTCGGCATCGTAGCCGCCGCTCAGCCTGTTCAGTTTGTACTCGCAGGCGGTTGACCCCGAGAAACTCGCCGTCACCGTGCGCGGTCCCTGCATGAGAATGGACTGTGGTGTTACGGTTCCTGAAAGCGCTCCGGAGAAGCCCGCGAACTGGAAGCTCGCGTTTGCCGAGGCACTCACGCTGACGTTGGTGTTTGCCGCGTAGTAGCCGTCGATGGACGGGGGATTCGCGGTGATCGTGCCGCCATTGGGTGGCGATACCAACGTCGTGAGCAGATATTGCGCATTGAACGACGCAAGGAACGTGGAATTCGCCGCGGGTGTGACGATGTTGTGATTGATCGCACCTTGATCCGACCATCCCGCGAATTGAAAACGCGCACCCACGCCTTGTTGTGGCGACACCGCACCGACAGAGCGAACAATGCCCGCCACCGCGTTGACCTGATGCGGAGCGGTTACTGTGGTGCCGTCCAGGCTCAATTGCAGGCCCGGTGGATTGCTGTCGAGCCGCAGCGAAACGACGCGCGGCTGCACGTCGACGAATGCAGTCCGTGTTGCGTTCTGCGAATCACGAACAGTGAGTTCGAAACGGTAGAACACATTGGCCGACGTTTCTCCAGTGGAAGGAATCGTGACCTGGCCGACAGTGATGCCGCACGTCTGGTTGAAGAACGCACGAGGCTGGCCGCCCACATAGAAGTCGACCTTCCAGCACAAACTCGATGCGGGGAGATTGCCATCTTCGCTGTCGGTACCGTTGCCGGAGAACGCAATGACATCGCTGCCGGAGTAGAGTAGTGACGGCGCCGGAGCGGTGATATTCGCAACGGGCTGTTGGTTGTTCGTGACGGTAAGCGTGGCGGCATTGGTGGCAACGTTGCCGAAGGAATTCGCGACGATGGCGCGGTACTGGGAACCGTTGTCGTTGAGTTGCACAGGATTCACGGTGAGCGTCGATGAGGTTGCTCCCATGATGTTGTTCCCGTTGCGTTGCCATTGATAGGTGAGAGGTTGCGAGCCGCTCGCGGCCACCGTGAAGATCGCGGTGCCACCCGATGGAGCGGTCACATTCGCGGGGTGCTGCGTGATCGTGGGCGGCAGGTTCAGAGAGTACGTCACGCGAAACACAGAGCCCGCGCCTCTCGACAGGTAGTAGAAAGCGCCGTCATTGGCGACCTTCAAGTCCACCGGCTGTGAGATGCCCGTGGCGAAGACCGTGGTCACTCCAGTGAACTGAACGGTTGCCGGATCGAAGTACCGGATGAAGCCCGCGCAGTAATCGGCGAAGAAATACTGGCCTACAAAGGAAGTCGGGAACAGGTTGGTCTGCGGATTGTAGAATGTCCCGCCAGTGATTGCGCACCCCGTGACTTCGCCGCCCGCATGTGTGTAGCTGTAAAGCGGACCCCGATGATTCGGGTTCGTGGTTGGGCCTTCGCTCGATGGCCACCCGTAGTTGGCTCCCGCACTTCCTTCGTTGACCTCTTCGAAGGTGTTCTGCCCGACGTCGTTGATCATCATGCGTCCCGAACCTGGCTGGAAGGCGAACGTGTAAGGATTGCGAAGCCCCAGCGCCCAGATGGCCCGGTTCGCACCCGTCGCCGTGTTGAAGAACGGATTGTCAGCGGGGATGGAGCCGTCGGTATTCAGGCGCAGAATCTTGCCCAGCCGGTTGCTGAGCGATTGGGCGTTGGAAGCAATCCCGTTCTCGCCGGTAGCGACGTAGAGCTTGCCGTCGTTTCCGATATGGATCGCACCGCCGTTGTGAATCGTGGCGCCGAGAGCCTCGAATTCCATCAGCACGACTTCGGTGCCCGCGGCCGCCTGATCACCCGACTGCGAGAACCGGCTAAGGCGATTGCGGGCTGGATTGCCGGGCGCGGTGTAGTACACGTAGACGAACGACGCGTCCGGCACGGCCACTCCGAGGAGTCCGCGCTCCCCGGAACTGTCCACTGGAAGGGTGAGAAAAGGAGTGGGCAGCAATGCTCCATTCTTGATGATCTTCAGCGCGCCACCTTGTTCGCACACGAAGATGCGCCCATCCGGAGCGATGGTCATCGCCGTGGGGTTGGTGAATCCCGAGATCTGCGTTTCCGAAAAGCCCGTGGGCAGACTGGCCGCCGCAAGCGGGAAGACGGAAGCAGCGAAGAGGAAGGCGAGACGAAGTCTCCTGTTCCCGATCATTAGTGTTCATTATGGCGTAAATGAAGTCCCCTTTGAGCGGGAGACGGGGCGCGGGCGCAGGGTCAACCAGATTGAACGGAGAGGGACTTGCCGAACATCCGCCGATAGGTAAGAGGCGTCAGTCCCACAAGGCGTTTGAATAGCCGGCGGAAAAACGAAACATCCGAATAGCCTGCTTGTAAGCTGATCTCCTCAACCGGCAGTTCGGTGGTCTCCAGAAGCTGCTTGCCATGCTCGATGCGGACATTCTGCAGGTAGTCGATCAGGGGAAGCCCTGTGGCGGCTTTGAATCGCCGTTTCAGGGTACGCTCCGGGATTCCTCCAGCGTTCACAGCCTTTCCAATGGCGTTCTGATCCTGGAAGTGCTTCTTCAGGAATGACTCTATCTTGCGTGCAATTCCGTCACCGTGTGGCAGCGGCCGCACCAGCGCCGTATAGGGCAGTTCGCCTTCGTCGTGCCACTTCAGCAGGTAAACCTTCGCGATACGCAGCGCCTCACTTGGGCCAACATGTCGGGCGATCAGGTGGAGTGCCAAGTCGTGCCACGACGTAGTGCCGCCGGCAGTGACGATCCGTCCGGTCAAGTCGGCGTAGACCAGATTGGGGGCTGGGTCGAACCGCACTTTGGGAAAGCGCTGCCGGAATAGATCCTGGTAGCCCCAGTGCGATGTAGCCGGGCAACCGTCCAGCAGCCCGGTCTCGGCCAGTAGAATCGCGCCGGAGCATGCGGAGTAGATTGTCGAGCCCGAAGCGTGGCGACGCCTGATCCATTCGATCAGGTCCGGGTACCTGCCAGCCATCGTCTCGTCCGGTCCCAGCCAAAGCTCGGGCAGGATCACGATTGGTGCTGTAGGATCGTCGCTGACAGCGAAGTCCGGATTCACCGGAATGCGGTTGCCGCAGGTGAACAGTCCGCCGTCAGGCGAGACGATTCGCACCCGGAAGTATTGCCGCGCGTCGCCGGAGCGAAGTAGAGTCTGCCAGATGTTCCCCGTCGCCAGGAGCACGTCGAGCATGCCGTAGAGGGCCGAACCAGATGTTTCGCGGACCGCCACAATCAGCACGTCGATGGGAAATTTGCCTTTGGACTTGCTGCTCATAGCAGAGATTGTGGCACAAACAGCATCTTTCTGGCTCATGTGAATCTTGTCCGATCCCGAGTTCTGCCCCAAACTGGACTCACGATGAGAGCATAACCGCACATCGAAATGGAAAAGGAGAACGAACATGACCTCGACGCAGAACAGCGAAATGACGATGAACCGCCGGATGAACGGCGTGGAACTCGACAATCTGATGGCCACCGTTAACGCGATTAAGGCCGAACCGGAATTGGGTGCGTGCCGCTTTCGCGCCCGCAACACCTGGTTGTCCGGCAATCATAACCGAACGACCGTAGAAGGCTTCTATGGTGCGAAGCAGGAGATGGCACATAAGCAGTCCTTTACTATGGATGCCGATGAGCCTGCGATCCTTGCGGGCAATGACGAGGGCGCCAACCCGGTCGAGCACCTGCTGCACGCGCTGGCCTCCTGCCTCACTACCAGCATGGTGGCTCACGCGGCCTTGCAGGGCATCCAAATTGAGGAACTGGAATCCGAACTGGAAGGCGATCTCGACCTGCGTGGTTTTCTTGGCCTGGCGATGGACGTGCCCAAGGGATACACCAACATCCGTGCCAAGTTCCGCGTCAAGGCAAGACCAGAAGACGTTTCGCGCCTCAGGCGTCTGGCGTCCTTCTCGCCGGTGTTCAACACAATTACCAACGGCGCCAATGTGGTCGTCGAAGTGGCGCTGAAGTAAGATGCTTCGGTCCCGTGGGGCGGCCTCTCATGGAAGCTTGCAGTTGCATGCTGTCTAACAGAGCCATCCCCGCGGGCTCATCGAGCCGATGAATGGGGCGCGGCGGCATCGCTTCAGCGCGCCTCAAAGAAACTACATCCGATCGGTAGACGGTCATGCCTCGAAAATCCCCGCCGAAGGGCCGAATGCTCACTAGCCGAGAGTGCCCTCTTTCCAGTTCAGGCGGAACACACTACTCCTGCTCGAAGAGATCCGGACGAACCACGCGCTCGCCCCGGAAAAACACCGCCGAGATACGCTCTGTGGCGGCGATGTCTTCCAGTGGGTTGCCATCCACCAGCAGCATTGTCGCCTCATAGCCTTTGCGAATCGCCCCGATGCGGTTGTCCGCGCCAAGAAGCTTGGCGGCGTTCAACGTCGCTGCCTGCAGAGCGGTGTGTGCCGGGATTCCGGCCTTCACCCACAGTTGCAGTTCACGGTGGATGGACGGCCCGTGGATCAGCAACAGGTTGCCTGCGTCAGAGCCCGCCACCAGAAGAACTCCTGCTTCATGCACGCGCCGCAGGTTGTCCATCGCGGTCTGCAGTTTGATCGGGCTCGCCGCGATTCGCTTGCGGCGTTCCTCCATCTGCGGGCCGGTGAGTACCGAGCGGGTCTTTTCGATCAGCCCCTCGGGCGCCACTTGTTGCACCAGAGTGTGGTCGAGCAGTGCGAGCTTGCCGGACGCGATCTGTTCCACCGCCTCCACGACAACCAACGTCGGGTCGTAGTAGGCGCGTTCTTTGGCCAGCGCCGCGACGATGCCGTCCGTCAAAGGCTCGCGCGCCGACCCATGCTCCACTCCGGCGGCACCGGCCGCGAGTGCGTCGGCGATGTCGCGATTGTCGCCAGTGTGCACGGTGAGCGGCAGTTTCTGTGCACGCGATTCTTCCGCTATGGCTCGCAGGACCGTGACATCCATACGCTGAAACAACATGCCTGCGACGCCCGCTTCGAGGATCGCCTTCGTGGCTGCCGCACCCGCGAGTTTGTTCTGCTCCACCTGGCGGCGCGCCTCTTCCGGCGTTTGAGGCAGAAACAATGTCTGTTCCTCCGCAGCCTTGCGGACACCTTCGGGAAGGCTCTTGAAGTACTCGGTGCCGTGCCCACCGGGTGTCGTGAACATCTTGCCCGAGTGAAAGAGTTCCGCTCCCAGGCGTTCCCCGCGTGCGATCAGCGCTTGTGGTTTGGACACAGCCACAGGCGCATCGCCAGCGCTGCGAACTGCAGTTACTCCCGTGAACAGATACGCCGCAAGAGCACGCTGAATGGCATCCTCGGGCTTGAAGTTCTCGTCGTACTCCTGCGCGCCGCCCGACGCGATGAGGTGCACATGAAGATCGATCAGACCGGGAAGCAGCGTCTTGCCCTGCGCTTCCACGACGTCGGCGCGGACATCCTTCTCGTTGGGAATCTGCTCAAAGATCTCGGCGATCTTGCCGTCGCGGATTAACACGCCGCCTGCGGTGATCACCTTTCCGTCACCCACGATGATTCGAGGTCCGCGGATGAGCAGTGCCCGATTGCGGCGCATTTCGCGCATCACGATCTTCGCCTTGCTCACATTCTCCTTGCTATATGCCTGATAGGTGCCGAGCACGAGGAAGGGAAGCAGCACGGCGACAATCCACAGCTTCGCCGACGGCGCCACAGTCTCATCCTTCTCCCAACGGAAGAGCTTGATGCTGATGAACGTGGCTACGGCCATTGTGGTCAGCAGTGCGAGAACCGGGACTGTGTGCTGAAGCAGTGTGTCCTTCTGCACGAGGATTCCCTGCAGTCCCGTGTACAGGTACGACGCCGGCAGATACTGTGCCACAATCTGCAGCCAACCTGGCAGCGCGTCAATTGGGAAGGTCGCGCCGCTGAGAAAGAGCATCGGCAGATAGAGGAGCTGAATGATGATCTGGCTCTCCTGCATTGAATTCACGACGCTCGCGATGATCAGGCCAACGCTGCGAAAGGCGATGAGTCCGAGTGATTGAAACAGCAGCAGCGAGATCCAATTCTCCGGCCAGGGCATTCCGTAGTAGAAGCGTGCAATCAGCAGCACCATGAGGACGGAGGGGATGTAGCTGATCCAACCGGTGACCAGGCTGGCGACGAGAATCGGTGACGGAGTGATGGGCGCCACTTTGAACCGGCGCAGAATGTTCAGTTCGCGCTCCTGCACGGCGCGCATGCCGGCGCCGAAGAAGCCGCTTCCCAGCACACCGATGATCAGCACCATCGTGATCACCTGGCTGATCGCGCCACCGCGATCGGCGCGGAAGCTCTGGGCGAAAACGATGAAGAAAATCAGCGGGAGGATGTAGTTGAAAAACAGAACCACACGGTCGCGCATCACCAGGTTGAGCGTGGTCTTGATGTAGGCGAGATGAGTGCGCATGGGATTAATCGCGGAGCCGCTTGCCGGTCAGTTCAAGAAACACATCTTCGAGTGTGGGGCGCTTGAGGTGAATGTCGGTGAGTTCGATGCCGAGTTGGTCCACCCACTTCACAACGTCCACCAGTGTACGGGCGGGCCGTGCGGTGTGAGCGATCATGTGTTTCCGGTCGTCGCTGAAGTTGAGCTTTTCCAGATACTGAAACGCAGGGATTCCATCTCCGGGCATTGGCTCCTGCGTGTGCAGTTCAATCAGTGAGTGGCCGAGCGTGCGCTCCTGGATCTCTCGCGGTGTTCCGATCTCGATGATGCGGCCGGCGTCGACGATGGCCACGCGGTCGCAGAGCCGTTCCGCCTCTTCGATGTAATGGGTGGTGAGGAGAATGGTGCGCCGTGCGCCGCGCAACTCCTGAATCAGACTATGGATCTCGAGGCGCACTTGCGGGTCGAGGCCGGTGGTCGGCTCATCCAGAAACACGAGTTGCGGATCGTTGATCATCGCAAGGGCGAGCGCCAGCCGCTGCTTCTGGCCGCCGGAAAGCGTCACATAGAAGGCGTTGCGCTTCTCTTCCAGTTGCAGCCGCTTGAGCAACTGCAGCGGATCCGTATTGCGCGTGTAGAATGCAGCGAAGAGTTCAACGGCTTCGAGCACCTTGATCTTCTCGGGCAGATTGGTTGCTTGCAGGCTTACGCCGATTCGATCTTTGATCGACATCGCCTGATGCGCGGGGTCGTAGCCCAACACGCGCACGTTGCCCGCCGTGCGTGAACGCAATCCTTCGAGGATCTCCACGGTGGTCGTCTTGCCGGCCCCGTTCGGCCCAAGCAGGCCGAACACTTCGCCTTCGAAGACCTCGAAATCGATGCCGCGAACGGCCTCCACGTCGCCATAGGTCTTGTGGAGGCCGCTGACGGAGATCACCGGAGCCGGGTTCGCGGAACTCACCTAAACGGTCACCGCGGCGTGCTGCAGAACATCGATGCAAGCGCGGCAGAATGCCGGTAGATCGTCCGGCTTGCGCGAGGTGACGAGGTTGCGGTCGACCACTACTTCCGCGTCTTCCCACGTTGCGCCGGCATTGATCACATCGTCCTTGATGGCGAAAAAGCTGGTTGCGCGCCGGCCTTTCAACATGCCGCCCGCCGAGCAGAGGACCCACGGCCCGTGACAGATCGCGGCGACCAGTTTGCCCTGATCGTCGATCTCCTTCACGAACTGATTGCCTTTCGCGTAGCGGCGCATGTGATCGGGAGCGTAGCCGCCGGGAATGATCACGCCATCAAAATCCTTCGATTGAATCTCGTCGTAGGACTTGTGCGAAGTGGCCGGGTAGCCGAGCTTGCTCGTGTAGGTCTGGCCCGCCTTGGCACCCACCACGACAACCTCTGCACCGGCTTCCATCAGACGGTAGAGCGGATACCACAGCTCCATTTCCTGATACACGTTGTCCACGTAGATTGCGATTCTCTTACCCTTCAGTTCCATGTCCGTCATTCTACCTTGTGGCCGTATCGATTCGATGTCGACAAGCGCTCGAAGTGCGCATGAACGATCGCGATGGCCTTTTCGATCATGTCCGAATTCTCCGGAACCATGGTGGTCATCACGCTCAGGGCGTAAGGACGGTTCCTGAGGAACACCACGCCCGTTTCGCACTTCACCGCGGGAATGCCGCCGGGCTTTGACGCGATGTCGACGTTGGGGATCGCCTTCTTGAAGTGAGCTTTCACCAGGCGCATGATGTCGAGCATTTCCTTGCTTGCCTGCTCGCTGACCGTGCGGCCGCGGTAGATCAATTCGGCGAGCTGCGCCATCTCGCTGGGCGTGGCGATATTCTCGTCGTCGCGCTTCGCGGCGGCACTGTCGAGCATGATGCGCTGGAGCCGAGTGCGATGGAGCCCGTATCCATCGAGCGTTCGATTCACGTTCGCCATCCCCACGAGCTTGATGCACTGATTGGTGGCGGTGTTGTCGCTCGTTTCCATCATGGCGGTGACCAACTCTTTCAACGTGAGGGTGAGCGAGCCGTTTACGAACTTGTCCTTGAGATGGCCGCTGCCGCCTACGATATCCTTCGTCGTGAGCGTGATCTTGTCGGTCATGCGCAGCTTACCTTCCGCTTGCGCACGGTACATTTCGATGAGAATGGGGATCTTGATCGAACTGGCCTGCGGGAATTGCGTGTCGCCGTGGTAGGAGAAGGTGCGGCGAGTGGTGAGGTCGATGGCCGCGACCCCGAGGATGCCTTCCGCGCCCTGTTCGAGTTGTTGGAGTTTACGAATCGTCTTCGCTTCCCACAATTCGAGTATGGATGGCTGGGCGAACGCAGGGAGGGCCAGGAGCACTAGCAGGAATCGCATTCCTCGATTGTGGCATGTGCCGCTGGGTTCCGATGGAGAATTGACATCGCGGCTCCGGCTGGTATTCTTGAGTTGGGAGGGAACCCCGCCCGAAAGCGGGGTTGTTCGACCTTAACCGAAACGGATCGTCAAGACGATACCGTTCAGCGTTAGGCGTATACTGACGCTGATGCGAATTCGCATAGGACATACTCCCTTCCTCGGGGTTGGATTTCACGGTGCCTTGGCGGGCACCGTGAGTCGGCCCCAAGTCAACTGAAGGAAGCGAATCCCTGCGCTTCGGCTCTGCGTCACCCTCTGAATCTACAGTGCTTCTTCGGAGCGGGAAATCTCATTGGATAGGCGAACGCAGCCTTTCGGTTCCGATGGGGAATTGACATCGGGGCTCCGGCTGGTATTCTTGAGTTGGGAGGGGACCCCGCCCGAAAGCGGGGTCGTTCGACTAACCGAAACGGATCGTCAAGACGATACCGTTCAGCGTTAGGTGGATGCTGACGCTGATGCGAATTCGCATAGGATATACTCCCTTCCTCGGGGTTAGATTTCACGGTGCCTTGGCGGGCACCGTGAGTCGGCCCAAGTCAGGTGAAGGAAGCGAATCCCTGCGCTTCGGCTCTGCGTCACCCTCTGAATCTACAGTGCTTCTTCGGCCCGGGAAATCTCATTGGATAGGCGAACGCAGCCTTTCGGTTCCGATGGGGAATTGACATCGCGCCGCCGGCTGGTATTCTTGAGTTGGGAGGGAACCCCGCCCGAAAGCGGGGTCGTTCGAGCTTAACCGAAACGGATCGTCAAGACGATACCGTTCAGCGTTAGCCGTATACTGACGCTGATGCGAATTCGCATAGGACATACTCCCTTCCTCGGGGTTAGATTTCACGGTGCCGTGGTTGGCACCGTGAGTCGGCCCCAAGTCAACTGAAGGAAGCGAATCCCTGCGCTTCGGCTCTGCGTCACCCTCTGAATCTACAGTGGGTTCTCGGAGCGGGAAATCTCATTGGATAGGCGAACGCAGCCTTTCGGTTCCGATGGGGAATTGACATCGCGCCGCCGGCTGGTATTCTTGAGTTGGGAGGGAACCCCGCCCGAAAGCGGGGTCGTTCGAGCCTAACCGAAACGGATCGTCAAGACGATACCGTTCAGCGATAGCCTGATACTGACGCTGATTCGAATGCGCATAGGACATACTCCCTTCCTCGGGGTTGGATTTCACGGTGCCAGGGCAGGCACCGTGAGTCGGCCCCAAGTCAGATGAAGGAAGCGAATCCCTGCGCTTCGGCTCTAAGTCACCCTCCGAATCTACAGTGCGTTTCCGGAGCGGGAAATCTCATTGGGCTTCCCATGTCTCCCGGCCCGGCCTGAGTTCCTCACCGAGCCTGTCTGCCTGCGCTGCGGAAAATGAGCCAGCCATTCCTCACTCCACACTCTGCTAGCATGTGGCCAGTATGCGCTGCTCTTATTGCTTCATTCTGCTTGTTCTCAGCGCGACGATCCTTGCCGCGCAACCGGTAACTGTCGAGGTAAATGCGACGTTCGACCGCCCCGTGGTGATCGGGACCGGTGCGAATACGGTGACCGCGTCGCTGGTGCCTATTGGACGCGTGAGGTTGAATCCGCCCGCAATCGGGTTTGATGTAGCGACGCTCTTGAGGGTCCGGTTGGATGTCACGGGTAACCTGATGGAGGTCCAGTGGTCCGACTCCTTTATTGCCACTCTGCGTGTGACACTCACCCCCGAGGGGTCGCAGCAGTCCTTGGTTCTGACGGGAGTGATCACGCCCGTGATATCTCCCCCACGCCGGTTTCTGCGAGTCGAGATGGACCAACAGGCGGTTGCTCTTGACGGAGTGAGTTATTCGTTCCTGGACTTGTCTCGTAACCTGCTGGAATTCGGATTGCCAGCGGCTGCCACAACCTTTTCTGACTTACGGGGGCGCGCGACTCGATCCGCCATTCGGATCCAATCGCCGCCCCTGCGCCTTACCGTCACACCCGGTCAGACCTTGCTTCAGCGGGTCTTTATCAGCGCTCCTGCGGACGCCACCATCTCGGTGCCGGACGCATTCTCCACGTGGGAAGCACCGAACACCGCGCGAATCGACTTCCGGAATACCCTGCGAATGCCGGCACGACGGGTATCCCTAATTTCAGTGAAAGCTTATGGGGTTGCGCCCGCCTATCTTCCGGTCGAGTTGCAACTCCTGCCTGGCGATCAGTTTCTGAACTTGAGTCCCAGCGACATCCAGTTCACCTACACTCGCGGGCAGCCACCTCCACCAAGCAAGGTAGTCTCGATAAGCTCATCCGGCCCCTTTAGTATCACGCCGAATTCGTGGGATCGTGGCTGGCTGGATCCCGTGGCTGGCAGTGACGGCGTGACTCTCACCCCGCGAATGACAGACAAGAATACCGGCAGCCACAGAACAATCGTTAGTGTGCAAAATGCGGCCAGGCAATCTGACACGGTGCACGTGAATTTCTTTGTCAGCGATGGACCCGGATTGATCAGAACCTCGGCACAGCCTCTGCTTGGGGGTACTGTCACCTCCTCCGCCGCGGGCCCCGCCGCAAACGGAACGAAGATCACGCTGACTGCGAACCCGAATCCCGGCTTCACGTTCGGACGATGGTCGGGAGCCGTGAATGATATCGCCAATCCCGTGAACGTGTTCGTAAATGGGACCACAGAAGTAAGTGCGCATTTCGAGCCGGTAACCGGCAGTTGCTCATATGACCTTGCTCCTGGCCGAATTACCGGCCGGTGGGAAGGCAACGCCGGGAAAGTCGAAGTGCGGACTCAGGATGGGTGTCCGTGGACGGTCACAGGCATGCCGCAGTGGATGGAGCTTACAAGCCCACCGGCGGGCATCGGGCCCGGATTCGTCACCTATCGCTTCGGCCCGCAGCCTTTCGGAATGAGCGGGGAACCTCGACGGGCGTTCCTGCGTGTGGGAGATCGCATTCTTCTGGCAGAGCAAGCTGGAACTTTCTGCCTGACCGTCTTGGCAAATCTCTTGTCTCCCCCAGCGCCTGCACGAGGCGGAACCGTTGGAGTTGAGTTTGCCGCGACGTCCGGCTGCCATTATACACCCCGGTCGAGCCGCCCCTGGATTACTTTGCCTCAAGCCGAGGGTCCGTATCTGAGCAGCCGGGAGCTTGCGGCGACCGTGTTGCCGAATCCTGGAACTCTCCCCCGGATCGGTTCCGTTTCCGCCCTGGGACGCCGCGTGACGATTCTTCAGCGGGCTGCCAACCCAACCGCACCATACGCCGACGTCCCCGATAGCCATCCATTCGCCGACTTCGTCGCGATTCTGAAATCTCGCAATGCGGCAGTGGAGTGTGGCCCGGACGTGTTCTGTCCCGATGCCCGTGTGACACGCGCGCAGGCGGCGCAGATGATCGAGCGCGCTGCCTATTCCGGGAAACTTGACTACCCGCGCCAAGTCCGGTTCTTCGATGTGCCGTCCAATCACCCACAGTTCCCCTCGATTCAGACGCTGACTGGCCTGGGAGCCCTCACGGCCTGCGGAACGGCGCGGTTTTGTCCGGATGAGCCCATTTCCAGACGAGATGTAGCCGCCTGGATCTATTCTGCCTTGACTGGCCTCCGAACAGACGCTCCCGTCCCCGCCCGCGGCGGTTCGCTGCACTTCGTGGACGTGAGCCCGAACAGTGCCTTCTGGCGTCAGATCACGGAACTGCAATATTTGGGAATTGCCACTGGCTGTTACTACAATGCGTACTGCCCCGACGAGCCCACTACCCGCGGCCAACTCGCCGCATTCCTGGTGCGCGCGTTTTTCGCCGACTAGCCTCTCTAGCAGGAACTTCGCACACCAACTGGATGGCGAGTGGAACCAGCAGCTCAGAAGGAAATTCGCAAAACGCAAATTCGTA
>JAEUQE010000018.1 GCA_016789785.1 Bryobacterales bacterium | reverse complement strand
TCGCGCAATCCGATCGCGGCGCCATTACCGGCCGCATTCTCGATCCCGCGCAGGCAGCGGTGCCCAATGCTTCCATCACCGCGGTCAACAACGAAACCGGCGTGCGCTACACGGCACGCACGAACGACACGGGCAACTTCGTGATCCCGCAATTGCCCGTCGGGACGTACGAAGTGTCCATCGAAGCCGCGGGATTCCGCCGTGCCATCCGCCGCGACGTCGTCATGAATGTCGCGCAGACCGTGACCTTGAACACGATGCTCGAGGTCGGGCAGGTGGAGCAGACCATTGAAGTCACCGCCGCGCCGCCCTTGCTCGAAAGCACCACTTCGGACCTCGGCACCGTCGTTGACCGGCAGCGCGTCGTCGACCTGCCGCTCGCCGTCAGCGGCAACATGCGGCATCCCGGGGCGTTTGTCTTCCTCGCTCCCGGCGTCACCGGCGATACGTCGAACACACAGATCAACGGCTCGCAGAATCGCGCCAAGGAAGTGCTGATGGATGGCATCGGCTCGACCAGTCCGGAGAGTGGCGGCTTGCTCTTCACCTATCCTCCCGTGGAAGCAATCAGCGAGTTCAAACTCGTAAGCAACAACTTCAGCGCAGAGTATGGACGCACCGGCGGCGGGTTCGAGGTCTACACCACGCGCTCGGGCACAAATCAGATTCATGGTTCTTTGTTTGAATACCTGCGCAACGACAAGCTCGATGCACGGGGCTTCATCGCGCGCACCCGCCCCATCAACCGCCAGAACGAATTCGGTGTTTCCATCGGCGGTCCTGTGTTGATTCCGAAACTCTACAACGGCAAGAACCGCACGTTCTTCCACTTCGTGTACACGGGCTTCCGCTTTCGCGCGGGAGCACTGAACGAACTCGCCACGCTGCCCACCGCGGCATTCGTGCAAGGCGACTTTTCGGGCCTCGCGCGCAACAACGCGGTGGTGCCGATCTATGATCCGAACACGAATCGCAGCGACGGCGCGGGCGGCTTCACTCGCGATCCGTTTCCCGGCAACCGCATTCCGACGCAGCGCTTCAGCGAAGTTTCACGCAAGGTGCTGCCGCTGATTCCAGCGCCTTCGAACAGCGGTTTGCTCAACAACTATCAGGTAGTCGGTGCGCAGCGCTTTGACCGCAACGTCTACACCACTCGTTTCGATCACAACCTCAGTGAGACGAACCGGCTGAACTTCTTCATCTACTTCAACCGCCAGGACAGCATCGCGCCGGAGCGGCTGCCCGGTGCACTCAGCCCCGCACTGAACGAACAGCGCCCATCTTTGTGGACCCGCATCAATCACGACCTGCTGCTGTCGCCAACCACGCTGAACAACTTCCGCGCAGGCTACACACGCGAGCCGCAGCGCTTCACGCGCATCACGGCCAATCGCGGCTTCCTTGACCAGATCGGACTGCGCGGTGTGAATCCGCCGGGCAACGTTTTCCCTCGCATTCGCTTCACCGATGGCCTGTCGGCATGGGCCGATGAACCGAAGAACATCGGCGAGCAGGTGAACAACACGCTGCAACTGGCCGACACGCTGAGTTGGGTTCGCGGCAATCACAGCATCAAAGCTGGCGTGGAAGGCCGCTGGATGCAGACCAACGGCGCCGACCCTTTCGATCAGCAAGGCAATTTCTCCTTCAACTCCGTGGAGACCGCTCTGCCGACCGCGGCGGGCCGCGCCAACTCAGGGCATGCGTTCGCAAGCTTTCTGCTTGGGCTTGTGAACAGCGGGACCTACAACGGATTGTTCGTGGTGCCCGGCAACCGCTACCGCTACTTCTCAACGTTCGTGCAGGACGACTGGAAGATCACGCGGCGCCTCACACTGAATCTCGGCCTTCGCTATGAGATCTACTTCCCGCGCACGGAGGCACACAACAACTTCAGCGGCTTCGATGCGTCGCTGCCGAATCCAGGCGCGGGCGGCATTCCCGGTGCAGTGCGATTCCTCGGCGAGGGTCCAGGCCGCGACAATTCACGCACCAGCTTCGCGAACACGGACTACAAGAACTTCGGGCCACGCTTCGGTTTCGCCTATCAGCTTCGCGACAAGACCGTAGTACGCGGCGGTTACGGCATCTACTATGCGCAGGGCAACGCCACGGCCGGTCTGCGGAGTTCGCAGCAGTTCCTCTTCGGCTTCAATGCCGTGGCATCTTATGTGACGCCCGATGTCGGCGTGACGCCGGCCTTCCGTTGGGACAATGGCTTCCCCACCGATTGGCCCCGGCCACCTTTCATCAATCCGACCGTGGCGAACGGGCAGAACGTGAATGCGATTCTCACGGGCGATGGACGCGCGCCCTACTTCCAAAGCTTCCAGTTCAGCATCCAGCACGAGTTGCCGGGCAGCTTCGTTCTCGACACCGCCTATGTAGGCGTGAAGGGCACGCGCCTTGGCAATGGCCTGATCAACCTGAACGAAGTGGATCCGCGTTTCCTGTCGTTGGGCGCGACGCTCACGCAGCAGATCACCAGCCCCGCGGCACAACAGGCCGGGGTGGGCCTGCCCTACAGCGCGTTCCGGGGCTCGGTGGCACAAGGCTTGCGGCCGTATCCGCAGTATCTCAACATCGCGAATCGCGCCAACCCGAATGGCAACTCCACCTATCATGCGCTTCAGATGAAGATCGAGCGGCGCTTCCGCAGCGGAGTCAGCCTGCTCGGGTCGTACACGTTTTCCCGCAATCTCTCCGATGGCGACATCATGGCGGGCGGCGGGCCGAGCGGCCAGACGTTCTACAACCGGCGTCTCGAAAAGGCTCTCAGCACGAATGACATTCCACATGTCGTGGCGATCAGCTACGTGTATGAACTTCCGTTCGGCGCAGGCAAGCGCTTCTTGAATCAGGGCGGCATCGTGACGAAGATCGCTGGCGGCTGGCAGGTGAACGGCATCCATCAGTATCAGACCGGCCGCCCGATCGTACTCACGGCCAACAACACGCTGCCGTTATTCAATGGTCTGCTGCGGCCGGATGTAACGAGTGCGGAACGTTCGCTCTCGTACTCCGATCCGTTGGCCGACCGCTGGATCAATCCCGCGGCATTCATCGCACCCACGGGCTTCCGGTTGGGCTCGTCCGCACGCGCGTATGGCGATCTGCGTACGGACAACTTCGTCAACGAGAGCTTCGGCATCCTGAAGCGCACCGCACTCACGGAGAAGTTCAACCTGATCTTCCGCGCGGAGTTTTTCAATGCGTTCAATCACACGGTGTTCGGCTCGCCACAGGGCAACGTGAGCAACGTCAATTTCGGGCGCGTGTCGAGCCAGTCGAACCCGCCGAGACAAGGGCAGTTCGCGTTGAGGCTGGAGTTCTAGCGACGCGCGCGGTTCGGGTACCTGAGACACGGGCAGCCGCTGGAGATAGCCGGTAGCGTCTGCGGCGGCGAGCTTCGAAAGTGGCCAACCTAGCGTCCCCTGGAGAGGGGACGCGCGTCATCGCGGTGCGACACGTATCGATGGAACCAGCGCGGCCACGCGTAGCGTCGAGAGTAGGCCAAGACTCGCGTGGGCATCACCAGCCGAGCACCTGCGGAGAACGCGCCAGTGAGAGTGCGCGCCGTTCGCGGCTACACACGCGCTGCGGAAGTCAGCGCGACGAACGCACTCACTTCGCGAACGAACGTCTCCGGCACTTCCCACTGCATCGAGTGCCCAACGCCATTCTCCACGTGTAACCGCGCATTGGGGATCGCGCGCAGCAGGACTTCCTGTTCCTCAAATGGAAAGAAATCGCGATCGCCCCACAGCAACAACGCGGGACAGCGGATGGCCGCGTGATCCGGCTCTGCGTTGAGGAAGTCCGCGAGCACGGACTTCCAGACACGGGCAGGAAGCTTGGCGCTCTCCTGAAACACGGTCGACAGGAAATCCTGCGGCGGCGCTTGATGCACCGTCGATGTCTGGAAATCGACGATGAAGTCCAACGGCACCGGGTCTTCGAGAGTGTCGACAATCTCACGGAGTTGGAGCACCGGTTCCTGCCGGGTGGATGCACAACTTGCGGCGAGCACCAGCCGCGAGACACGGTTTGGCGCCATCGCCGCCATGTACTGCCCGACAATGCTGCCCATGCAGTGCCCGACAATGGTCGCGCGTTCGATCCCGAGAGCGTCCATCAGGTCCAACGCATCCTGCGCAAACTGTTTCATCGAGTAGCCGCCGATCGGACGTGACGACTCGCCGTGGCCCCGCTGGTCAGGCACGATCACGCGCCAATCCTCAGGAAAGAGTGGCAACACGCGACTGAACGAGAACCAGGAATCGGTGAAGCCGTGAAGGCACACCACGGCCTCACCATCGCGCGGGCCCTGCTCAGCGTAATGGAGCCGCAACCCGCTGCCGACGTTCACCTCGTCGAATCGAACATCCGGAACTACCGATTGAGAAGTCATATTGATTAGGGCGAGAATTCCGGACGGAACAGATCATGGGAGGGGTTACCAGCACCTGGCCGTCACGATGCGGCATGATGGAGCGATGCGTTCCCTCTGGCTTGCCCTGGCGATTCTCCCCATTCCTCTCCTGGCGCATGACTACAAGACATGGCAGGACTACGGCGGCTCCGCCGACTCGGCACAGTATTCGGCACTGAAGCAGATCACCCGCTCGAACGCCGCCAAGCTCAAAGTGCTGTGGCGTTACCCGACCGGAGACAACAACAAGTACTTCTTCAATCCGCTGGTGGTCGGCAACACCGCCTACGTGCTGGCGAAGAAGAACTCGATTGTGGCCCTGGACGCTGGGACCGGCAAAGAGATCTGGACTTACACGCCCGAGCCCGGCACGGTAGTCATCACCAATCGCGGGCTTAATTATTGGGAGAGCCGGGATCGCTCCGAACGGCGCCTGTTGTTTTGCAGCAACCATGCGCTGCGGGCGCTGGACGCAAGGACCGGCAAGCTGATTCCCACGTTCGGCGATGGCGGCAAGGTGGATCTGAAAGAAGGCCTCGACCGTGACCCGAAAGCCATCCGGCTGGTGCAGTCGACCACGCCGGGACGGGTATTCGAGGATCTGATTATCCTTGGCTCGGCGACCAATCAGGGCTATGGTTCGGCGCCTGGGGATGTGAGAGCTTTCGATGTAAGGTCGGGGAAGCTGGTGTGGGCCTTTCATACGGTTCCGCGTCCGGGCGAGTCCGGTTACGATACATGGCCCAAGGACGCTTGGAAAACGGTGGGCGGTGCGAATGTGTGGGGCGAGCTTTCCGTGGATGAGAAGCGCGGCATTGTCTACCTTCCCACCGCAAGTGCGAAGTATAACTTCTATGGCGCGGACCGGACCGGCGCGAACTTATTCAGTGACTGCCTGCTGGCGCTGGACGCACGCACGGGAAAGCGTATCTGGCATTACCAGATGGTGCACCACGATATCTGGGATTACGACGGTGCGACGGCACCGAAGTTACTGACAGTGAGGCACGAAGGGAAGATGGTGGACATCGTCGCCCTGCCGACGAAACAGGGTTTCGTATGGGTGTTCGATCGCGTTACGGGCAAGCCGTTGTGGCCGATTGAAGAGCGAAAGGTGCCGAAAACCGACATGCCCGGAGAGCAGACATGGGCGACGCAGCCGTTTCCCACAAAACCGCCGGCATTCTCACGGCAGTCCTTCACGGCGGATGACTTGAGCCCATACCTGAGCCAGGAGGACCGGGCGAAGTTTCGCGACCAGATACTCAGTGCTCGCAATGAGGGCATGTTCACGCCGCCGGGAACCCGCAATACGGTGCAGATGCCGGGTAACAACGGGGGTGCGAACTGGGGCGGCGCGGCAGTGGATCCAACCGCCGGTTTGTTGTATATCGTTTCGAAGGACTTACCCGCGATGTTGAAGCTGGCAAAGGACTCCGAACAGGACAAGCAGTTGATCGCCGCCTCGTCAGGCGACCGTTACTACAGCGGCTTCGGATTCATGATCGCCAGCGATGGCCTTTCGCCGATCGCGCCGCCATGGACATCCCTCACGGCTTATGACTTGAATCAAGGGACCATTCGCTGGAAGATCCCGCTCGGAGAGGTGCCGCATCTGGCCGCGAAGGGGATTAAGAACACCGGGACGCATTATCCGAAGGTTGGGCCCGTGGTGACGGCGGGCGGATTGCTCTTCGCCGGCACGCGCGATAAGAAAGTACGGGCGCTTGACGTGAGCGACGGCAAGGTGCTGTGGGAACACGAACTCGGCGCGGCGCTGGAAGGAATGCCGGCGATATACGAAGTCAATGGCAAGCAGTACGTGCTGTTTTGCGCCTCGGCGCAGGTGGGGCTAACTCCGGCGACACAGGAGAAGATCAACGGGGAGTATGTGGCGTTCGGGCTGGAGTAAGTGGAGGGAGGATCCGCCGGACGCGAATCCTCCCTGACGGAGCGGAAGTCAGACTTTGTTCGGAGCGGGAACTTCGAAGCCCTTGCGGTAAGTATCCGCCAGCAGGGCGTTGGCTTTCGGGTTGTTGACGAACTGTTCTTTGTTGGTGTCGAAATCCAGCGTACCGCCGACGCGCAGTGCCGTATTGGCGACGTGAGCGAGTGCACAGGAGTAGTGCGCTGTCTCCACCGGGCCGTTCAGTTCTTCAGACTTGCGGCTGCGGACGGCCTGGATGAAATTCTCGAAGTGCTTGGTGGGTGCGTTGCCCTTGGGTCCGGGCTCGCCCTTACGGCCGAGAAACACCTGGTACTTGGTGTAGCCGCTGATCGCCATGTAACCTTCCGAACCATAGAAGAGGTTTCCGTTGGCATCGTCGGTTTCGTTGTTGGAGCACCAGAAACGCACGGCGATTTCCGCGTACTTCTTCTCGTTCCCGAATTCGCACAGCGCGGTCATGACCTCAGGCGTTTCGCGATGGTCATTCCACAGATACTTACCGCCCATGGCGCTGACGCGCGTCGGATGCTTGACGCCCAGGCCCCACTGCAGCATGTCGAGCTCGTGCACGCCCTGGTTTCCGATTTCGCCGTTGCCGAAGTCCCAGGTCCAATGCCAGTTGTAGTGGACGTGGTTCTTTGAGTAGGGGCGGAACTTGCCGGGCCCGACCCAGAGGTTGTAATCGAGCGTGGACGGCGCATCGGCATTCGGGTGATTCTCGAGCTTGGGACGCCACTTGAAGATGGTCGCGCGCGCCATGTAGACGTTGCCGATCACTCCGTCGCGAAGCTTCTGGACAGCTTCGCGGATGGCCTCCGAGCTGCGCAGTTGCACGCCGTGCTGCACGATGCGGTTGTACTTCTTGGCGGCCGCCATCATGCTGCGCCCTTCGGCGATGGAGTGCGTGCCGGGCTTTTCGACGTAGACATCCTTGCCGGCCTGGCAGGCCCAGATGGTGGCCAGCGCGTGCCAGTGGTTGGGTGTCGCGATGCTGACAGCATCGATCTCTTTGTTGTCGAATACGCGGCGCATGTCCTGCACGACGGTGGGACGGCGGCCATAGCGTTTCTCAAACGCGGCGGCGCGCTCGTTGGCAACGTTGAGGTCCGGGTCGACGAGCGTGGCAACCTCGACATTTTCCAGCGGCTCAAAGCCGTCGATGTGATTCTTGCCGCGGCCATTGACACCGATTACAGCGACGCGGATGCGCTCATTTGCGCCACGGGGGCGGTCCGTGGCTCCTCCAGCGAAGGCCGCGGGTGCGGCTGCCGAGGCCATGAGGAAATGCCTGCGGTTCATTACGATCCTCCAAAGCAATACGATCTTGGGCGTGCTTCTGAACATACACAACATATCAGGTTTTCGCCCGCTTGGCACGTTTCAAATGACCTTCCGGAGGAGCAACCGGCGCGAGTTCCCGGCGCTGCCTGCGCCGATGAGCGACAATAGCGGGATGCACTGTTTGATGTTGCTGGCCGCGAGTGTGCTCGCTGCCGGGCCGCTGCCAAAAGATGATGGCTACCGTGGCATCTGGTACTTCAACCAGCCCTCCAACGACCCCTATGTCTACAAGTACAGCGGCGGCTTCGCCACCTACCCGCAGCAGCATGCGCCGATTGCCATCTACGCCAAGCAGGTCAACAAGACCTTCTTCGTTTACGGCGGCACCACCAAGGGCAAGCACAACGAACTCGTGCACATGGTGAGCTACTTCGACCACATCAAAGGCACTGTTCCCCGCCCCACCATTCTGCTCAACAAAAAGACCGATGACGCGCACGACAATCCGACGCTGTCCATCGACGATGCCGGCTATCTGTGGATCTTCTCCGCCGCGCATGGCACCTCGCGGCCGGCCTATGTGCACAAGAGCAAGAAGCCATACTCAATCGATGAATTCGAGCAGATGTGGGAGACGAACTTCTCCTATCCGCAGCCGTGGTACATCTCAGGCCGGGGCTTTCTGTTCCTGCACACGCGCTATCTGCCATTGACGGAAGGGAAAGGATCGGGCCGGGCGCTGCACTGGCGCATGAGCCCGGATGGCGATGAGTGGAATGCCGCGCAACTGGTGGCCTTTGCGCAGATGGGCCACTATCAGATCAGTTGGCCGAACGGGCAGCGCGTGGGCACGGCGTTCGACGTGCATCCCACGCCGACGGGCCTCAATGCGCGCACCAATCTCTACTACATGGAGACAAAGGATCTCGGCTGGAGCTGGCAGAGCGTGGATGGCAAGCGCATTCAATTACCCTTGCGCGAAACCGAAAATGCCGCCCTTGTTCGCGACTATCGCAAGGAAGGCCAGTTGGTTTATCTGAAGGACTTGCAGTATGACGAAGTGGGCCGGCCCATCATCGTGCTGCTGACCAGCAAGGGCTATGAGTCGGGTCCGAAGAATGATCCGCGCACGTTCCACACTGCGCGCTGGACGGGCCGCGATTGGGACTATCTGCCCATCACACGCACCGATCACAACTACGATCACGGTTCGCTCTATGTGGAGCGTGGCGGGCAGTGGCGATTCATCGCACCCACGGCGCCGGGCCCACAAGCCTACGCAACGGGCGGCGAGATCGAAATGTGGGTGAGCCAGGATCGCGGCAGGAAGTGGACCAAGCAACGAGTGCTTACGTCGGGCAGCAAGTTCAACCACACCTACGTGCGACGTCCGTTGAATGCGAACCCCGAGTTCTACGCGATGTGGGCGGATGGAGATGCGTTCAAGCCCTCGGAGTCGCGCTTGTATTTCGCCAATCAAAAGGGCGATGTGTTTCAACTGCCGGCGGTGATGAAGGACGAGTACGAGCGCCCGGTACGCATCAGCCAGGATTGACGCTACTTGATCAGACGCTCGGCTTCGGCCGCGTAGCCATCGAGTTGCTTGCGGAGTTCGGTGTGATATTCGATCGCCGATGCCCCGGGCTTGTGATCCGCGCCGCTGGCCATGCGCACGATGGATGACAACTGATCGATGAGCATGTGTTGCGGATACGCACCACTCGCGGTGACAAGCTGTGAGTGGATCTCGCGCAAGCGGCGCGCGGCTCCGTCATCAGGATTCTTGTTCGCCTTCACGGCCCGATCGATCTTTGCCGCAAGCGCGCGGGCTTCGGCAATGCTGTCGCGCAACGTCAAAAGGAACGTGAGTTGTTCTTCGAGATCGCGCCCGGTCACACCGTCTTCGGCAAGCCTCGGATCGATGCGAACTTCGAGCGGCGCGGTCTTCTGTTCTCCTCCCGCGGTGAGCCGCACTTGATAGTTACCCGGCACTGTGAGAGGGCCGGCGCCTGTGCCGCCGGGACCCGTGTGACGCAGATCCCATACGAAGCGATGCGTGCCGGCACGCTTGATGAGTGGCCTTGTGGCGACTTGCCGGCGTGACCGGCCTTCTCCGGTAGCTGCGGGCGCGATACTGGAATGGCTGCGAATGACGTTGCCCTTGGCGTCGAGCACTTCAAGCTTGATCTCGCCCTCCGGCTCCTTGGCAAAGTGATAGTCGATCTGCGCGCCGGCGGGCGAGTACTCCGGTGCGCCGGGTGCCGCGCGAAATCCCGATGGCCGCTGGGTGCGATAGGCAACAGCAGGCCGGAACAGATGCACCGGCGCAGTCTTGAAGCTCGCATCGAGCTGATGCAGCGGGGTGAGGTTATCGAGGATCCAGAACGAACGCCCCATGGTGGAGAGCACGAGATCCTTGCGATGCACGCGAATGTCGGTGACCGGCGTGACCGGAAGGTTCAATTGGAAGTTCTGCCAGTGGGCGCCGTTGTCAAATGAGAGGTACATGCCAAACTCGGTGCCGGCATAGAGCAGGCCTGCACGATCGGGATCCTCGCGCACCACACGCGTTGGAACATCGGCGGGGATGCCGTTCGAGCCCGTGGTGAGCAGCGTCCAGGATTGACCGTAGTTGTCCGTGCGATAGAGATAAGGTCGGAAGTCGCCGAGCAGGTAGCGGTAGATGGCGAGATACGCCGAGCCCTTGCGATGCGGCGATGGCTCGATGTTCTGCACGCGGCCCCCTGGAGGCAGATCCTTCGGTGTGACGTTGCGCCAGGTCTTGCCGTTGTCGCGCGTCACATGCACGGGTCCATCATTGGCGCCGGCCCAGATCACACCGCGCTCCAGCGTGGATTCGCGAATCGCATAGAGCGTGGAATAGACTTCTTCGCCCGTAATGTCGCGCGTGATCGGCTCACCGGAGATGCCCTGTTTGTCGGGCTCATTGGCGGTGAGGTCCGGGCTGATGATCTCCCACGTGACGCCTTCATCGCGGGTGCGATGCACATACTGCGAGCCATAGTAGATCACCTTTGGATCGAACGGCGAGATCTCCATGGGTGAGACGCGCTGAAGCCGGTAGCGTATGTCGCGCGAGGCATGCCCGTAGCGGTTCTGCGGATGCACCCAGTAGTTCTTCTCCTGACCCGTGCGCAGATTCAAGCGGCTGAACTCGCCCTTGCAGGATCCATAGATGATGTGCGGAAGGGTGGGATGGGGCAACACGGGTCCAGTCTCGCAACCCGGACCATTCTGCCAGTACTGAATGGGATCGTCGGCGCTTGCGGGCCGCTCCGGATTGCTTGGAACCATGAGCGTGTTGTTATCCTGCTGCGCCCCATAAACACGATAGGGGAATTGGTTGTCCACGGCCACCTGGTAGATCTCGGCCGTGGGTTGATTGTAGATAGTCGACCAGGAGCGGCCTCCGTTTTGCGTCACATTCGCGCCGCCGTCGTTGGATTGGATGAAGACCTCAGGCCGGTCGGGATGAATCCACATGCCATGGTTGTCGCCATGCGGCGTCGGGATGACGCTCCAGGTCCTGCCCGCATCGGAGGACTTGTGGAAGCTCAGATTGTTGACGTAGACCACGTCGGGATTCTTGGGATCGGCGTCGATGTAGGTGTAGTAGAAGGGCCGCTGGATGAGCGATTCCTGGCTCGAAATCTGCGTCCACGTTGCGCCGGAATCGTCGGAGCGATACACACCAGCCTGTTTGCCGGGCGCTTCGAGAATTGCATAGACACGGCTCGGACGCGCCGGCGACACATCCACATCGACCTTGCCGATCAGCGTGGTGGGAAGACCCTGTGTGAGATGCTTCCAGGTCTCGCCGCCATCGTTCGTTTTATAGATGCCGGTCTCCGATGCAGGGCCGCCGCTCAGAATCGTCCAAGGCTTGCGCTCGGTCTGCCACATACCGGCATAGATCTCATTCGGATCGGAAGGATTCATGGATAGCGCGACCGCGCCAATGCGTTCATTAACGAAGAGCACGCGCTGCCATGTCGCGCCGCCGTCCCTGGAACGATAGACGCCGCGTTCGTTCGAGGGGAAGCTCGCGCGCTGCGTGTCGTGGAGGAACGGCTGACCCAGCGCCGCGACGTAGACCACGTTGGGGTCCTTGGGATGCACACGGATCGAACCGATCTGCCCGGCATTGCGAAGCCCGATGAACCGCCACGTGCGGCCCGCATCCTCGGACTTGTAGACGCCGCGTCCATGAATGATGTTGCTGCGAATGGCAGCACTGCCCGTGGCCACGTAGATCGTGTTGGGGCCGGATTCGGCGACCGCAATCGCACCGATCGCGCCGTTCGGAATCTGCCCGTCGGCAATCGGCCGCCAGTTGAGCCCGAAGTCGGTGGTGCGCCAGACACCGCCACCCGTGGCCCCCATATAGAATGTGCCAGGCTGCGAACGCACTCCCGTAACGGCGGTTACACGGCCACCCCGGTGCGGTCCGATCAACCGGTAGTGCAGGGATTGGAAGTAGACCGGATCCACTGGCACGTTCGGTTCCGCGGCGCTAGTGGTGAATACGAATAACAAGGCGAGGATCGCTCTCACGCAGGTACATCCTTTCGAGGGATTCAGTTACCCCACACACATATCGGCATTCCGCAACGGCTTGGTGAAGCGCTGACGAGACAGTGCCGCTGCAATAGTACGAAGATAACGGAAACCGGGCGCGAGTTGCCTGCGCCGAACGCGTCACGCATCCTTATCCTCCCTGCTGTTCTCCTCCCCCTTTTCAACAGCATCGCGGCGCTGTACAATTCCTGACAAGCGGGAAAACAGTAACGGAACTTATCCCGAAAATGTGTTGGGGGTTTCAAATGAAAGCCGTGTTTGCTGCGGCCGCGCTTTGCGGTCTCATGTCTTCATTCATCCAAGCCCAGGATTATCGAGCCACCGTTCTCGGTTACGTGCTCGATGCCAGCCGGTCGCCGGTCCCAGGGGCAACCATTAAAGCAACCAAGGAAGATACGAACGTCAGCCGCGAGGCGCAGACCAGCCCCGCGGGTCTCTACACAATCTCAGGCCTCGACCCCGGCAGGTACACGATCACCGTGTCCGCCAACGGATTCACCACGCAGCGGCGCACCGGAATTGTACTGCTTACGGCCGATAAGGTGAACCTCACGTTCACGCTGGAGGTTGGCGCGGTCACTCAAGAGATCACCGTAGTTGGAGAGCAGGAGTTGATCAACACCGCGACCGCCTCGCGCGGCCTGGTGTTTGATTCGATCAAGATGCAGGAGATCCCGATCAACGGCCGCCAGACCTACATGCTGATGCGGCTCTCGCCGGGCGTGATGTTCACTCAGCGTGAGTTCGGATCCACGGGCTTCTCGGGTACCCGGGCGTGGGATGTCAACGGCAACTTCTCGATGAACGGTGGACGGACGGGCACGAATCAGTTTCTGTTAAACGGCGCTCCCATCTCGACGAACGGTACGTTCAATCTCGCTCCGAACGTGGAAGCGGTGGAAGAGATGAAGGTGATGGTGAACACCTACGATTCGCAATACGGGCGCTCCGGCGGCGGTCACGTGTCGACCACATTGAGGTCAGGAACGAACGCCTGGCATGGAACCGCATTCGACTTCTGGCGCAATCGGATTCTCGACGCGAACACGCGGCAGAACAACGCCCTGGGCACGGGCCGCGGCTTCCGCAATCAGCACCAGTTTGGCGGCACAATCGGCGGGCCCATCCGCAAGGACAAGGACTTCGTGTTTTTCTCGTTTGAGGGCTGGCGGGAGCGCGTCCCCTTTCCATCGAACGTGAGTGTTCCTCCCATGGAAATCCGCAACGGCGACTTCAGCAGCTTTGTGCCTCAGGGGCAACCGGGAGTCATCCGTATCTACGATCCGATGACCACCCAGCCGTGCACGAATCCCGGCACGAATTGCCGCGCGGGTGGTGTCTTCGTTCGACAGCCGTTCCCCGACAACCGGATCCCCGCGTCGCGCATTTCGCCGATCGGGCGGCGCATCCTCGGCTTCTATCCCGCGCCGAACTTCCAACCGCAGTCTCTGGTGAATAACTTCACGCGCCCGGACAATCTCGGCAAGTACCGCTACGAGCAACCGATGGCACGCTACGACAAGGTGATCACGGATAGCAATCGCATCAACTTTCTGTTCACCTTCCAGGACGGGGGCGAGTTCCGTGATCAGACAGGCTTCGATCCACCCGCGCAATTCGGCAACATGAACGGCACGGTCCGCCGCGACATGAACTACATCCTGTCGTATGACCTCACCTTGTCGCCGACCCGATTGCTGCATATGCAGGCAAGTTACAACCGGTTCCAGGAGAACTTCCCTGACGTCTCCGATCCCGAGTTCACCTGGGACAAAGTGGGCATCCGCAACATCCCGCAAGTGGACACCTTCCCGAACAAACTGATGCCTCGGGTGACGGTGGGCGGATTCCGCGAAATGTTCGGCAACCAGTACATCAATGAGAGTTCGCGCCAACAGCTCAACTATCAGATCAACTTCACCGAAACACGCGGCAAGCACAGTTTGAAATATGGCTCCGAAGTGGCGCAGCTCATGCGCCACAACCTGTCTTCGGGCCGGTCGTCGGGCGAGCTTGGCTTCGACTCGAACTGGAGCCGTCAGTACTCCGGCATCGGCCAGGGCGCCTTGGATGGCAGTTCCGTGGCGTCTCTCCTGATGGGCCATATCCAAAGCGGCAATCTCCAATACAACGACACGTTCTTCCGCCGTGAGCCTTACTGGGCCCTCTTCCTTCAGGACGATTGGAAGGTGAGCACCCGGCTTACGCTGAACCTCGGCTTGCGCTACGACATTCAGTTCGGCATGTATGAGATTCACAACCGTCTGAACCGCGATTTCGATTTCTCGACAGCGCAGCCAACGTCCGGCGCCGTGCTGACGGCGTGGCGCAATCTGATTTCGCAGAACCCCACAAGACAAATTCCGGCGCCACCCGATGCATTGCGCGGCGGCCTCACCTTTGCGGGCGTGGGCGGACAACCGCGCCGCGTCTACCAGGCCGATCTCTCGAATCTCCAGCCGCGCGCCGGGTTCGCGTATCGCGTATTGAACAACACGGTGATGCGCGGCGGCATTGGAATCTTCCATCGCACCGCGACGCAGAACAATCTGGCGACGGGCTATTCCATCGGAACGCCCTATATCAACACGCTGACCGCCGGCCAGTTTCCGAGCTCGGGGCTCACCGGCGGATACTCGCTCGAGAATCCCTGGCCCGGTGGCGTCGTGCGCCCGCTGGGCCCAAGCCGTGGCATTGAAACTAACGTCGGGCTTGGCGTTTCTTACGATCCGCCGAACCGCCTCATCCCGCGCACCTATCAATGGTCGTACACGATCGAACGCGAGTTACCGTGGAACATGATCCTGGAGGCGAGTTATGTGGGCAGCCGGACCGTCAAGGAATGGGTTGGCATTGCACTCAACAACATGGGCCGCGCCGAGTACGACGCGGCACAAACCAATCCGGACTTCTTCCAGGCACGGGTGCCGAATCCGTTTTTCGGCATCTTCCCGTCGAACGTTGGCCGGGGCGCATCGCCGGACGTCTCGCGTGAATTGCTGCTTCGTCCGCGGCCGCAGTTTGATGGCATCACGAACAACCTCTCGCCATGGGGCCACTCCTACTATCACGGCCTTCAGGTCCGTTTCGAGAAGCGCATGATGGGCGCACGGTCGAAGGGTGGCGCGCTCACCTGGGTGCTGGCCTACACGTGGTCCAAGCAGATGGAGAAGCGCTGGCTGGACGATTTCTCCTACGTGTGGCGCGATCCGATCACGCAGGTCACCGATATCGATCGCTCACACAACTTCACCTATGCCGGGATCTGGGATCTGCCTTTCGGAAAAGGCCGCGCCTTTGCGAACGGGCTGGGCAAGGTTGGCAACGCGGTGGTGGGAGGTTGGACCGCCAACTTGAACTTCATCTATCAGTCCGGCGTACCCAACGGCGCATGGCGCGATTGGGAGTTCCTGTGTGGCGACCCGCTGGCCGGACCGCGTACCGAGAACAGTTGGTTCTTCAATGACCGCAGCCGGTTCAACCAATGCTGGAGACAGTTGCGGCCTTACGAGTATCGCGTATTGCCGAACCGCTTCCACAGTATCCGGTCGCATTCCGCGCCGCAGTTCGACGTAATGCTGTCTAAGAAGGTGGACTTCGGCGAGCGCTATCAATGGGAGTTCCGTGCGGAAGCATTCAATGCATCGAATACTCCAATTCGCCGGGATGCGCCGTCAGGCAACCCAGCGGCCGCGGACTTCGGGCTCCTTCCGGTGGCGCAGTTCAACTTCCCAAGAAACATTCAGCTCGGGATGCGTTTCCGGTTCTGAGATTCGTGAGTCACAAACGGGGGAGCAACTCGTCTTCGTAGCGGTTGCTCTCCCAGCGGACGAGTTTGTGCGGCGTTCGCTGACTGCGGCGTTCGCCGACCAACGTCCGCCGTCAGGCTCTGTTATCATTCCAAACGAGTGGATAAATCGTCAGATCGTGGCTGGATCGTTCCCTCGCGATCGCACCCTCGTAACCTTCGCGCCGGCGAATCCGCCACGTCCTCTTAGGAGATCGACCATGGCCATATCCCGAAGATACTTTTTCTACGGCTCACTGCTTGCTGGCGCCGTACCTTCCGGTGGATTCGGAAGTGCCGCGAGTCTTCGACTCGCTGGCTACAAATCCCCGAACGAGAAACTCAATTTCGCTGCCATCGGCTCGGGTGGTCAGGGCGCATCCAACCTCGGCGCTGCGTCGCCAACCGAAAACGTCGTCGCCTTGTGCGATGTCGACGACCGCCGCGCGGCGCCCGTGTTTGAGCGCTATCCGAACGCGGCCCGGTATCGCGACTTCCGGCAGATGCTGGACAAGGAAGCGCGCAACATCGACGCGGTGATCATCGCAACTCCCGACCATATGCACGGCATGGCGGCGATGTGGTGCATGGAGCGCCAGAAGCATGTCTACGTGCAGAAGCCGCTGGTGCGCACGGTTTGGGAAGCACGGCAGTTGCGGGATGCCGCGGCCAAGTATCGCGTCGCCACGCAGATGGGCAATCAGGGTTACTCGAATGAAGGAACCCGGCAGTGCGCTGAGATTGTCTGGAGCGGCGAGATCGGCCAGGTGACCGAAGTGCATGCCTGGAGCGACCGTCCGCTGTGGCCCCAGGGTTTGACCGAAATCCCGAAAGAAGACACCGTGCCGAGCACGCTCGATTGGGACTTGTGGCTGGGCGTCGCGGAGAAGCGGCCATTCACCGCCGGCGGCAAGACGGAGCCCGACCGCTGGGGCGGCTTTTTCTATCAGCCCTTTAACTGGCGAGGCTTTTACGACTTCGGCTGTGGCGCATTGGGTGACATGGCCTGCCACATCCTGGGTGCACCGAACATGGCTCTGCATCTTTCCAAGCGCAAGATTGTCGGCGTGGAGTGTATCAAGAAAGAAGGGACCAGCCCCTTCATGTTCCCGAAAGCATCGGTGACCCGGTACGACTTCGCCCCTTACGGGGACATGCCGGCGCTGAAGGTGTTCTGGTACGACGGATTGAAGCAGAACCCAACCATCGCCGGTGTCCCTCAAGGCGAGTGGGTCGGCGATCCGCCGATGCTGGCGCCTACGGGGCAGGCCGGCCAAGGCGGCCCTGGCCAGGGACGTCGCGGTGGCGCGGGCCGTGGTCCCGGCGCGATGAGCGAAGGAGGCTACGGCTTCCAATCTCCGGGTCGAGTATTCAACTGGGAACAGTTCCAGGCCCTGCGCGCTCCCGATGCGCAACTCCGGTTCCCCACGCCGAACGGTAGCGTGTTCGTCGGCGACAAAGGCATGCTGACCACGGGCACCTATGGTGAAGTTACGCGGCTTCTGCCCGTGGAGAAGATGAAGGACTTCAAGATGCCGCCGCCGCTGCTCACGCGATCGCCCGGCCATATGCGCGACTTCATCCGTGCCTGCAAAGGCGGTGAGCCTGCGTGTTCGAATTTCGATGTCGCCTCGCCGTTCGTCGAATGGATGTTACTTGGCGTGATCGCACTTCGCCACGAAGGCAAGCTCGAATATGATCCGGACAAGATGCGGATTACCAACAATGCCGAGGCCAATAAGCTGATTCGCCCGGTGTTCCGCAAAGGCTGGGACTTCCACGCCATCAAGTCGTAGCGGTCCGTTTTTCGAGAGTATGGGCGGGCGGAGAGCATTCGCGTTCTCCCCGCCCGGTCTGCTTGCGATAAGATCGCTGACCGGGTGGGGAGGTGCAGGAACCCGCATTCCGGCAGGAAACTGGTCGAATGTTCTGAAGTTTCTGATCCCAACCGTCCCGTATGTGATATCCTTGGGGACGAATTGCGGTTCGCTAACCGCAAGATCGTCGAAGCGCAGGCGTTGCGGGGAAGTTTGGAGTCCCTGGCCTTGACGCGGCTTGACTGCTGTTCGAATGTTCGCTTCCGCGAGGTTATTCGCGGAAGGCCGGGTTTACATTCGTACAGGCGAACACGATGAGCCCCGCGCGAATCAGCATCATTTACTTCGTCTCGGCAGCCGCCTGGATTCTCATCTCCGGCCGGTTGTGGCCGCCCTCTGGATACTCATCGAGCGCCGCAAAAGGTGCTGCTTTCGTGGCTGTCACCTCACTTCTCTTGTGGCAACTCCTGACGCGCTATCAGAAAGAGCTGGATCGGGAGCGGGCGAAGTCGCAGGAGCGCCTGCGGCAGTTTCGGGCATTGGTGGAGAACGCACCGTTTGGCGTGTTCATTCAGCGGGCAAGCAGGTTCGAGTATGTGAATCCCGCCGCGGCCCGGATCTTCGGCGCCGCGGACCAGGCGCAGCTCATTGGCGAACAGATTGTTGATCTATTCGATCCCTCGTTGCGCGATCAGATCCGCCAGCGCATCGCCATGGTGAATGAACGTCGCCAGACCGCGCCTCCCCGAGACTGGACGTGCCGTACGCTGGACGGCCGCACGGCGGAGGTCCAGGTCTCCGCCATCCCGTTCGACGAGCATCCAAGCGCCCTCGTTTACGTGATGGACATCACCGAGCGAGTTGCCCAGGAGAAGCAGTTTCGCGATCTGGCGGAGATGCTGCCCGCGCAGGCGTGGATCGCAGGCGCTGATGGAAGCCCGCTATTCGGCAACCAAAGCTGGCTCACCTACACTGGGCTGGCGTTCGATCCGTCCTTCGATCCGGCATCCATCGTCCATTCGGACGATCTTGCTCGCGCCCGGAAAGTCTGGGAGGAGCATGCGAATCCGCCACGTTCGGTTGAGATGAAGCTCCGGCTCCGGCGCTACGACGGCGAGTACCGATGGTTTATCTGCCGCGTGGCGCCGTTAGTGCTTCCAACAGGCGAGGTTTCCAGATGGTTCGGAATCAACATCGACGTCGACGAGTCCGCTCGCTGGGTGGAGTTTCGCGAACGTGCAATCGAAGAGGAGCGTCTTCGCATCTCTCACGAACTGCATGATCATCTCGGTCAACTACTGGCCACCGCCAAGCTCAATGTGGAACTCCAGATGCGTCAGCCGGAGGAAACCACCCAACGCCTCGCACTTGCGCGCGATACCCTGATCACGGCGATCCAGAGCACGCGCGACATGGCCACCATGCTACGGCCCGTCGGGCTGGAGCACGGCGGTTTGATCGAGGCGCTTTCCATGCAGGCAACCAACTTCCAATCAGCCTCTGGGATCGAATGCAGAATGTACTCGAACGTTACTGCGGTCGACCTGCCCTATCCGGCCTCGCTTGCGGTTTACCGGACGGTACAGGAGGCACTGACAAACACCGCAAAACACTCCGGAGCCACGTCTGTTCGAATCGACGTTCTGGCAGACGGAAGTAACTTCCGGACTCGGATCACCGACAACGGCCGTGGGTTGCCCCCGGCGGGCGAACAGACCACTGGCCTGGGGCTTGTTGGCCTGAAAGAGCGCGCATTCTCTGTGGGCGGCCGTCTTTCGATTCGTTCCATCCAGCCCGGCGTCCAGGTTGAGATCGAACTTCCCTTACGCGCCCCGCAAGGAAACACGACCGATGCAGAATAAGCGTCTGGCTCGCGTTGTCCAATACTCCTGCCGAATCGGGCCGCCAGTCGTAACCCGCCCGGGGACTTGGGCCGCGCAGAAGTGGGCTCAAGCTGGGCGCCGGGACTTCATCGCATCTATGGGAACCGCGGAACGAGGTGGCGCTGCCGCAGAGCAAGCCGGAAGATCTGACAGAATCGTGTAGGCTGATTCCTACAACATTACGCCTCAAATTTCATCGAATATTGTGCTCGACAGCGTATCGAATTAACTCCGCAGTGGAGCGCAAGTTGAGTTTTTGAAGCACGCGGGTCCGGTAAGTAGACACGGTCTTAATGCTCAAGGTCAACTGATCGGCGATCTCTGTCGCCGAGGTGCCGCCTCCCAGCATGCGCAGGATTTGGAACTCACGGTCCGACAGCAGTTCATGCGCTTGAGCCCCGTCGGGCTGGCGCAGGGCGTCCGCGATACGCTCGGCGAGGGTTTCGCTGATGTAGCGCCGGCCTTCCAGGACACGCCTGATTGCGCGGAGCAACTCCTCCGCGGGGCGGTCCTTGGTGACGAAACCGTCGGCACCCGCTCGCAAGGCCCGCACGCCCAACTGCTCCTCAGAGTGTGCTGTGTAGATCAACACAGCGGTGCTTGGACTCAAATCCTTGATCTCCCGAAGGCTCTCCAGGCCGCTGCGCCCGGGCATATTAAGATCCAGCAGCACGACATCCCATTCCTCCTGGCCAAGCCGCTCAACGAGTTCGGCTTGCGTCGACACGGATGCCAACTGGCAGTCCACCAACTCGGCCCGCAGAAGCGCTTCCAGGCCTTGCCGCACTGCGAAGTGGTCATCTGCAATGAGTACTTTCCGACTCACAAGTTCGCCCTTTCCGGCACTCTAGGGACCAGACGGTTCAGTATTGCCCCCAGGTGTGTAACGAGTTTGGCATCGGCTGGATTTCTATGGGAGTAGCAGGATGCACTACGCGGAAATGAATCGGCGATTCGGAAATCAAAGCGCGCTTCGAGCTTCGCCTCTTACCCTGGGAACTGGACCCCACAACCTTCGGAGTGTCGAGAGCAACCCTATGGACTAGCGAATCCCCAAGCGGCCAGCCGCCAACGCAGGGCTTGGAGTATTCGTAAGAGCCCTCGATCAGGAGTCCGTTATGCACTCCCGTATTGTATAGGTCCTTTCATCACTTGTACACTCTATTTGTCGATCAGAACCCTTTCGCCCGTAGGACGTTTCTTACCCGAAGATCGCAAGTTCGCGGAAGAGCCGCCACAGGTCGACTCCGTATCCAGGGGAGCAGCACCAAAGTGCCGGGCTCTCTCTAGCGCCCGGTCTTCAGCGTTCCGTTGAGTCTCGCAGCCCGACTTGGGCCGCGGCGGCAGCGTTTGCGCTGCACTCAAGGCCGCAACGGCCCAAGCGCACCTCGCGGTGGGGACGGTGAAGCCCCGGAACTCGATCGGTTGGAACCCAAAGGGGCAAGGGCGAGGCCATTGGAAACACGCCTCCCCAGACCCTCTTCTAGAACAAACCGGTCGGCCTCTGGCTTGGGGCGGATCTGGGTTAGCTGGAAACCACGCGAATCCGAACATCGCACTCGCCGCAAGCGAATGCAAACGCGCTCGACACTCTACACGGGGATTGGCCGCAACTGGCCGCCCCTGGGCGGCTAGGGTCTCGCCCTTGCTGCGTCGATGGAGGCGATCTCATCGGACGACAGCCGGAACTCCAATGCACCGATCACGCCGTCCACCTGGGCCGGGTTGCGCATGCCAGTGATCGCACCGGTCACTTCCGGCCGCCGCAGACACCACGCAATCGCCACTTCGCCGGGAGTGCGCCCATGCCCTGCCCCGATCACCCGAAGCGTCTCCACCAATTCCAGATTCCGGCTCAGATTCGGCTCCTGAAATGCGGGATTCCGGCGCCGCCAGTCATCGGCGGGCAGATTCAGCGCCCTCTCGCGAGTCATCGCGCCAGTGAGCAGACCGGCCTTCATCGGCGAGTACACGATCACTCCGATGTTATTCTCGCAGGCGTACGGCAGGACCTCCGTCTCCACTTCCGGAGATACCATCGAGTAAGGTGGCTGCAGTGATGTGATCGGCGCAATCGCGGCGGCACGCTTCATTTGCGCGACGCTGAAGTTCGAAACGCCGATCCAGCGCACTTTTCCTTCCTTCTGAAGTTCGGCCAAGGTGGACCAGCCTTCCTCCACGTCCTCATCCGGCTCCGGCCAGTGGATTTGATAAAGATCAATGCAGTCCGTCTTCAGCCGGCGCAGGCTGGCTTCGCACTCCTCGCGCACGGACCATGCCTTCAGCCGCTTGCCGATCTCGCGTTGCTCATTCCACACGCGGGCGCACTTGGTGAACACATAGGGCCGCGGGCTGACGCCTTCCAGCGCCTGGGCCACCACTTCCTCGGAATGCCCGAGCCCGTACACCGCCGCTGTGTCGATCCAGTTCACACCAAGGCCGAGCGCCTTTCGGATCGCCCCGATGGAATCGGTGTCGTCCTGTGCTCCCCACGAGAACGCCCAACCGGGGCCGCCCATCGCCCAGGCGCCGATGCCGATGGCCGTGATGTCGAGGTCCGAGTTACCAAGCCTGCGAGTCTGCATGATTCTCAGTTACGCCTTCCACTTATAGAAATAGAACAGCAGAGGAGTCTTTCCGGTGTTCACAATACCGTGCGACTTATTGGCGGCACAGTACATCATCGCTCCGGGGCCAACCTTCGTGACCTTGCCATCAAGCGTGATCTCACCCGTCCCCTCCGTGATGACCATGAACTCCTCCTCCGGATGGGTGTGAGGCGGATGCGGAGACATGCCAGGCTTCAACCGGAGGCTGCCGGCAGTCATGGCGCGAATCTGATCCGTAGCTCCATCGAAATAGATTCGGAGATCGCCGAAAGGCTCTTTGGTGAGCTTGGCCTGAGTTTCGCTGAGCGTGAGGTTCGGAATTGGCCTGTTGCCGGCCGCGAACAGGAACACCGGCATCGCAGGCAGCGACTGAAGAAATCGTCGGCGTTTGGACATAGCTTCTGAATTGTACCAGCAAGGCCCGCAACACGCGCCGCAAAGTCCTATAATCGAGCCAGCGGATATGATGAGCCGCCTTGGCAGCCAACCCGTTCGCCAGAGGCACCTGTCGCCGTACAGCCATCCGATGGCGTCACGCTGCTGCGCCCCGTTGCGCGATCCCAGGCGGTGAACGCTCGCCAGAGAAAAATCCATTGCTTCTCTGGTCAGTGACGCACGGCTGTTCAGCCGGAGGCAGGCGCCGTGCGGGGAACGCCTCAGAAAGGAGATCATCATCATGCCCCTCCCTACCTCTCAGTCCGGTCCCGCGGAATCGCTTCTGGATCTTGCACTCGACCTTCAATGGGCCTGGAACCACTCGTCCGATGAGATCTGGGGCCGTATCGACCCCGGGCTTTGGGCTCTTACTCACAACCCATGGTTCGTGCTGCAAACCGCATCGCACCGGAAGCTCGAAGCGATCTGTTCCGACCCGGCCTTCGAGGAGCGGCTGCAACTCACGATTCGCAACCGCAGGAACATTTACGAATCACCAACCTGGTTCGGAACCACTTATCCGAATTCGCCACTTACTTCCGCCGCGTACTTCTCCATGGAATACGCCCTCAGTGAGGCGCTTCCCATTTACTCCGGCGGCCTTGGCAACGTTGCTGGCGACCAACTCAAGTCGGCCAGTGACCTTGGCGTACCGGTCACTGCCATCGGTCTGCTGTATCAGCGTGGTTACTTCCGCCAGATTATTGACTCTGACGGCAGTCAACGGGCGCTTTATCCTTACAACGATCCAACCCAGCTTCCCATCACACCGGTTCGCAATGAGGCGGGAGAGTGGGTTCGGGTCACCGTCAGGCTCCCTGCCGGCCCATTGACGCTGCGGGCCTGGCACGCTCGTGTGGGCCGCGTCCGGTTGTATCTTCTCGACAGCAACGATCCCGCCAACTCACCTGCCGCGCGAGGAATCACCAGTGAGTTGTACGGCACTGGTGTCGAATTACGCCTGCAGCAGGAGATCGCACTCGGGATCGGCGGGTGGCGTCTGCTGGAAGCGGTGGGACTTGCACCCGAGGTCTGCCATTTGAACGAGGGCCACGCCGCCTTCGCGGTTCTGGAACGCGCGGCAAGATACTCCGCGGCATCCGGCCTTCCCTTCGATGCCGCACTGATGATTACGCGCGCCGGCAACTTATTCACGACACATACACCTGTCCCGGCGGGCTTCGACCGCTTCCCTCCGGACATGATCCGCCACTATTTCTGGAGATACGCTCCCGAAAAACTCGGAATCCCGATCGACGCCATGCTGGCATTGGGTCAAAATGGGGGCGACGAATTCAACATGGCCAACCTCGCGATCCGGGGCAGCGGTTATGTCAACGGAGTAAGTCAATTGCATGGGCAGGTGAGCCGGACGCTGTTTCAATCGCTGTTTCCCCGCTGGCCCAAAGAGGAAGTCCCCATCCACCACGTCACAAACGGGGTCCACGTTCCCACGTGGGATTCACAGGAGGCCGACGAGTTATGGACCACCGTCTGCGGGCGCGGACGCTGGCGCGGAACGCTCCAGAACCTCACGAACTGCTTTCGAACCGCCACGGATGAGCAGATCTGGGGCATGCGGGGCCGCGTCCGCGCCGGCCTTGTGCACGATGTCCGGCACCGCTGTTCGCGGGAGGGCGAGCCCCCCGGCGCCACGCACCACATTCTGGATCCAAACGTGCTCACACTGGGATTCGCGCGCCGTTTCGCCACTTACAAGCGCCCGAACCTCCTGCTGCGCGATCCCGAGCGCCTGATCCGCATTCTTACCAATCCCACCCACCCGGTGCAGTTAGTGGTCGCCGGCAAGGCTCATCCCAACGATGGCCCTGGACAGGCGCTGCTGCGCGAGTGGATCCACTTCATGCAACGGCCGGAGGTCCATGGCAGGGCTGTCTTCCTCGGCGACTATGACCTTGATCTGGCGCAGGAACTGGTGAAAGGTGTCGACGTGTGGATCAACACGCCCCGCCGCCCGTGGGAAGCTTGCGGTACAAGCGGCATGAAGATCCTCGTGAATGGGGGCCTGAATCTGTCCGAACTCGACGGCTGGTGGGCCGAGGCTTACGCGCCGGAGGTCGGCTGGTGTCTCGGCGACGGCAACGAACACTTCGACGATCCCGGTTGGGATGGCGCGGAGGCGAATCATCTGTATCACCTACTGGAGAACGAAATCGCTCCTCTGTTTTATGACCGCGATTGGAATGGAATTCCAGCCGGATGGGTCGCGAAAATCCGGGAAAGCATGGCTCGCCTGACACCGCAATTCTCCTCCAACCGCAGTGTTCGCGAATACACGGAGAATTACTATCTCAAGGCTGCCGCGGCCTATCGTAAACGGGCGGACAACGGAGGAGCCCTCGGGCTCGACTTACTCCGGTGGCGGCAGGCGCTCGACGATGGGTGGAATCAGATCCACGTCGCCAAGCACGAAGTTCTGTCCACGCCCACTGGCCATCAGTTCCGCCTCCACATTCACCTGGATGAGCTTCCGGCAGACTCGGTCAGGGTGGAGATCTACGCCGACCCTGACTCGCCCGGCCAGCCGCCTTTCCGGCAGACGATGCAGCCCTGCCAGGAACTCCCCGGAGTCACTGGCGGCTATTGTTTCGTGGCCGAAGTTCCGAATTCCCGGCCCGCGGATCACTACACACCGCGGGTGATCCCGCACCATCGGGATGCCGTGGTGCCGCTCGAGGCGTCGCACATCGCCTGGCTCGTCTGATCCGCCGTGGACCGCGCATCCGTGCCGTCCTCTGCTAAGCTCAGGAAACGATTTCCGCAGAAGGAGAACGGCATGGATCGCTTCGTCCACCACGCTCGCCAGATCGTACTTGCACTCCTTGTCGCATGGAGTGCGGCCGCACCCGGCCTTGTGGAGCGCGCCTTCGCGCAAGGCGTGGTGATGGACACCAGGGACGTGAAGTATCAGGTGGCGGGACTGGTCACCGCGGGAACACTGGAAGAGCAGGCGCGCGAGGCAAAGCGGTCGATCAAAGGCAAGGTCTACCGCTACCGCGCGTTCGTTCTGCCGCATGAGGATGTGACGCCGCTCCGCAGGATTCTGAATGCGCCGGCGCTTGCCATCGTGCGGGTTCCGGCGCTGCCCGGCGAGGGCGCACGAATTGTGTTGGAGGCCGTCACGGGCGGCGGCAACAACTCCAACGGGCTTCTCCACATCTCCGGACAGGGCTCCAGCCGCAACGAACAGACCAGCCGCGTGAAGCCGCTGGTGGAGCAGACTTACAAGAATCTCGATCTTGCACTTAGCGCGGGCGGAGTAACTGGAGCCGATGTTTTGCAGGTCACCTGTTACCTGAGCACGCTGACGGACCTATCCGAGGTCCAGACACTTACGGAGTCGAAATACCCGAACTCGGTCAACAGTTATCTTCAGGCGCCCGTCCCACCCACCCGTGGATTCGTGGAGTGCGAAGCCACGGCGCGCGCCGCGAAAGCCGTGGGCTACGTGAACCCGGATGGCCTTGCGACGTCGCCCAACTTCACGCATGTCGTCAGCCTCACTTCGCCGAAGATCGTCTGGAGCGGGCTCCATGAGTCGGAAGGCTGCTCACCCGGTGCGGTAACCGCGATGTTCGAGCGCCTGGACGCAACCCTGAAGCGCCTTGGCACATCGGTGGACCGCACGGCCTTCTCGTATCTCTATCCGAACTCCGACGACGCGGTGAAGCTTACCCGCGACATCCGCTTCAATTTCTACAAGCGCAGCCACCCGCCCGCGAGCACGCTCTTCGTATTCAGCGGCACCGCAGACAAGTCGGCATGTTCGGCAGTGGAAGTGACCGCTCCGCGATAGAGCACCGAAGATGAACCGGCGACTGTTTCTCACGCTTCCGCCCGCGGCTTTCTTCGCCGAAGCCGGGGCTGAGGGCTCGTTTCCGGAGGTTACCGCGATCGCTGAGCCCCACTTCCCGAACCGTCTCTATCAATATGTGTGGCGCAATTGGGATCTCGCGAACCTCGATCGCATGGCGGCAGTGGTCGGCGCCCGGCCCGCGCAGCTTGCCGAACTCGCCAGACATCTCGGCCTTCCTCCGAAGCGGCAATTCAGTGACGACTATCTGCGGCGCATCTACATTACGGTTATCCGGCAGAACTGGCATCTGTTGCCTGAGCCGCAGATCATTGCGTTACTCGGATGGAGCACCGATCAGTTCGCTTTCACGCTGAAAGAGGACGACTTTCTTGACGTGAAACTGGGCCGCGTGAAGCCGGCGTGCGCGCCCCTTCGCTATCACCCGCCGACGGAAGCAGATCGCCGTCGTGCCGAAGAGATTCGCGCGGTGCTCAAGCGCGACATCCCACGGGCAATCGCAAGCAGGCCGCGCTTCGCCTTCGTGGAGGAACTGTCGAAAGTGGAGCCTGGCCCCGGCTGGCGCATCCATGCGCCGAATGCTCCGCCGGCGCTCAATGCCGCAGCGGAGCGCTTCGGACAAGGCCACACCGGCGCCACATCGGTCGATATCGCGATCGAACCTTCCGAAGGCAGAGGCAACTTCCGCATCCAACCGGCTCAGGGGCGCTATCGAATCACGGCGGGTGATGAAGCCTCGGCAATTCACGCGCTCTACCGCCTGCGCAGCGCTGCACCGTTCAAAGAGGTCACCGCCCGGGAGACATGGCGCACGCGCTTCCTGTACTCGTACTTCGCACTTTATGGCGACCCGCTGATGGAAGGCGACGCAGCGGGTCTCCCCGATGGATATCTCGATCGCGCCGCATCCAACGGAATGACCGGCGTGTGGATTCAGGGAGTACTGAACACGCTCGCCCCATCAGCATTGTTTCCCGAGTTTGGCGAAGGCTGGCAAACGCGTCTCCGCAATCTGGCCGCTCTGGTGCGGCGCGCTGCGCAATTCGGTATTCGCGTCTACCTCTACCTCAACGAACCGCGTGCCATGCCGGCAGTGTTCTTTGACAAGTACCCCGAGATTCGCGGCACGCGCTTTCAGGACATCTACGCGATGTGCACCTCCACAGAGCGCGTGCGCAACTGGCTTCGCGAGAGCATCGCTCATGTGTTTCGCGAAGTGCCCGATCTCGGCGGAGTGTTCACCATCACCATGTCGGAGAATCATACGAATTGCTTCTCACATGGTGGCGCCTGGGGTGATCGTGATCCCGTCGCGAAAGACTGCCCCCGTTGTTCGAAGCGCAGCGGAGATGATGCCATCGCCGAGTTCGTGCGCACTCTGAGCGACGGCATCCGCCAACATAGCGCGACCGCCGAAATTCTCTCCTACGATTGGGGCTGGGGCACTCCATTGGCTACCCGGCTGATTCCGAAACTGCCCGGCGACACCGGAGTGATCAGCATTAGTGAATGGTCGCAGCCTGTCTCGCGGGGTGGCGTGAACACGAGCGTAGGCGAGTATTCAATGTCGGTTGTGGGACCCGGCTCACGCGCGGCTTTGAGTTGGAAACTTGCGAAGGAGCGCGGGCTGGCCTCCATCGCAAAGACGCAATTCAACAACACCTGGGAGATCTCCGCGGTCCCCTACATCCCGGTGCTGCCTCTCGTTCTGGAGCACTGCGAGAATCTCGCCAAAGCGGGCATTCAGGGTGTGATGGCATCGTGGACCTGCGGCGGATATCCTTCGCCCAATCTCCGCGCCGCATCAGCCTACGCGTTGGAACCACGTCCCACCAAGGAAGAGATTCTGCAAACCGAGGCCACCCGTATCTACGGAGCGGGCAACGCGCAACCTGCAGTCCGGGCATGGAACATCTTCAGCAATGCATTTCAGAACTTCCCATACGGTGTGTCGATCTATGTGCTGCCCGTGCAGCATGGGCCGGCGAATCCCTTACGGTTGCGCCCCACTGGCCTCAAGCCCGGCATGATCCTGTTCCCCTACGATGCCTACTCCTCCTGGCGTGGCGCGTATCCGCCGGCCACCGTGCATCAGTTGATGGCGAAGCTTGCCGGCGAGTGGCAACAGGGAGTGCGGATTCTTCAAACGATGGCCGCCGCGGGCAAGGAAGCGCGGCTCGAATTGGCGATCGCGCGTACATGCCACTCGCATTTTGAAAGCGTCGCCAATCAGATCGAGTTCTATCTCCTGCGCGACGAGGCTTCAGGTTCGCCACAGCGGCGTCAGGCAAACACCCAGCGGATGATTGCCATCGCAGAGCGCGAGCGCCAACTCGCGATTCAACAGTATTCCGTCGCAAGCGCCGAGCCGCTCATCGGCTATGAGGCGTCGAATCACTACTACTACACGCCGCTCGATCTACTCGAAAAGGTGCTCAACTGCGATCACGTCATTCACGAGTTGCGGGCAGGCGCCCAATCCGCGGCGCCACTTTGAATACAATAACGAACAAGGCCCATGCTCCGACTTCTTCTTCCGCTCGTGTTGTGTCCGCTGTTGACGGCAGCCGTCGACTTCGAGAAGTCCGTCTATCCCGTGCTCGAAAAGGCCGGCTGCGCGGGATGCCACAAAGACAACGGCGTCGCGTCACCTACGCGCTTGCGTTTTCCGGAACACAAACCGTCCTCCGGTGAACTGGCGGATTTCGGCAACTCGCTGCACGTGCTGGTGAATCGCAATGCCCCCGCGGATTCCGTGCTTCTCACCAAGCCAACCGCTCGCGTCGCCCATGCGGGAGGAAAGCGCATCGCGCCCGGCAGTCCTGAAGAAGCCGTGCTCCGCCAATGGGTGGATCATCTGGCGGCGTCGCCTGTGCCCGAACCGCGGCGCATTCCGAAGGTCGCCGCCTACGGAGCCGCGGGACCCGTGTTGCGCCGCCTCACGCACGCGCAATACAACAACACCGTCCGCGACCTCATCGGCGACAACTCGAAGCTCGCCGATCAATTCCCGCCTGAAGACTTCGTCAACGGATTCCGCAATCAGTATCAGGCGCAGAACACATCGCCGTTGCTTGCGGAGGCTTACAGCAGCGCCGCTGAGAAGGTGGCGAGCCGCCTGTTCCTCGGTGGTGATTCGAAAGGCATCGTTCCGTGCAAACCGAAGTCCTTCGATGACGGTCCCTGCCGTGAGCGCTTCCTGCGCGACTTCGGACTGCGTGCGTTCCGCCGTCCTCTCAACGCCACCGAACTCACACGCTATGGCAAGCTGTTCGCATCAGAGGCGGCCAAACGGAAGCAGTTCTACGATGGAGCCCAGGTGGTGATCGAGGTGATGCTGCAATCGCCGAACTTCCTCATGCGCACCGAGAATGGCGCGGATCCGTCGCTACGCCCTTATGAGATCGCATCGAAGATCTCCTACTTCGTCTGGAACAGCATGCCTGACGACACGTTGCTGAAGGCTGCCGGCCGGGGCGATCTGAATCACAGCGAAGGCATCGAAACACAGGTCCGCCGCATGCTGCAGTCGTCCAAGGCAAAGGAGAGCGTGGACGCTTTTCTCGAAGAATGGCTGCGATTTGACAGGCTCTCCGGCACGGTGCGCGACCGCCGGCTCTATCCGCAATTCAGCATCGAACTCACTACGGCGATGGTGGAGGAAACGCGCCGTATGGTTGCCGATCTGGTATGGAACAAGGGCAACTTCATGGACTTGTTCTCCGCGAATCACAGCTTCGTCAACTCCGATCTCGCGCGGCTGTACAAACTGCCCGCGCCAAAGAACGAGTACGACAAAGTGCCGCTCCCCCAGGACACCGGACGCGGTGGCATTCTCGGCCATGCGAGTTTTCTCACCATGACCAGCAAACCAGCGGAAACGTCGCCTACCGCGCGAGGGCTCTTCATTCGCGAGCAGTTCCTTTGCCAGGAAGTGCCGCAACCTCCGCCAGGCGTGAACGCGAACCTGCCTCTTGTCACCAAGGAACGTCCCATGACGCAGCGCGAGCGCCTCGCCGTCCATCTAAGCAATGAGGGTTGCGCAAGCTGCCACTCACTGATCGACTCCATCGGCCTTGGTCTTGAGAAGTTCGATGCGATCGGCGGATATCGCGAGAAGCTGATGCTCACCATCTTTCCCGGCCGCGCCGAACGCAATGAACAATCGAAGACCGTGGAACTCGACCTCGATACACGCGGCAATGTCGCGGGCCTGAAGGACTCCGCCTTTTCTTCCCCGCAAGAACTTGGTAAGATTCTTGCAAACGACCAAACCTGTCAGCAGTGCGTAGTGAAGCAGTTGTTCCGCTTCATGGCAGGACGGCAGGAAACGCTGGCCGACCGCGGCACAGTGGAAAAGTCCTTCGAAGACTTCCGAAGGTCTGGGTTCCAGTTTCAGGAATTGATTGTGGCGTTAGCGAAGTACTCCAGCAAGGGAGAGGGCACAACCGCATGGCTTCAGTGATCACCAAAGACCGTTCACTTTCGCGCCGCCTGTTTCTGCGCGGCGCAAGCGCAATGGGCTCGGCCGCCATGGTCGGCATTCCCCCGCTGACTGCGATGTTCAACTCGCAGGGCACGGCCTATGCCGCTCCGGCGAAGGATGCCGCCAAAACAATTCCTACTCGTTTTGTTCTTTGGTTCAACGGCAATGGCATTGTGGAGCGCTATTGGATTCCGACCGAAACCGGCTCGGAATGGGTGATGACACCCTGCCTTTCTCCCCTGGCTCCATTCCGCAATGACATTCACGTGATCACGGGTCTCGACAACCCGGCCGCACGGCTGCCCGGCCCCGGCAACGATCACCATCGATCGATGAGCGCACTCATGACCGGCACCCAGTTCACGGGACGCGGGGCCGGCGGAGCTTCCATCGATCAGGCCGTGGCAGCGAAGGTCGGCGGCGATTCGCGCTTCCGGTCCTTGCAGTTCGGCGTCTCGCAGGAGTCGTTCGGCGAGAGCGTGCAGCGCAACATGAGTTGGGCCGGTTACGATCGCGCACTGCCTCCCGAAATGTTGCCGCACAAGATGTTCGACCGTCTCTTCGGCGCGCGCGACCTCGGCTGGGTGAACCGCAAGAAGAGCGTGCTCGACGCGGTTCAGGAAGATGCGGGTGTACTCCGCAAAGCGCTCGGCAGTGAAGATAAGGCGCGGCTGGAAGAGCATCTCGCATCGGTGCGCGATGTCGAACGGTCGATCGCCAGCCTGCCTCCCGAGTACCGGCGCGTGGATCCGCCCGAGTTCGATGGCGACATGAAGGATTGGCCGCGCATCGCGAAGCTGCAAAGCGAGTTGCTTGTGCATGCGTTCGCCTCGGGCCAGACGCGAGTTGCCTCGTACATGCTGACCAAATGCCAGGGCCTGTCGCGATTCCCATGGCTTGGCTATACGGCCGCTCGCCATCATGACTACACGCATCGCGACGGAAAAGCACCCGGCGCCGACGGACCGGATGGCCAGCGCGTGATGCGCGACATCTGCCGCTGGCACGTGGAAGAATTCGCCTGGCTGGTGGGCCGGCTGAAGGCCACGCCGGAAGGCGCGGGCAACATGCTCGATTCCACGCTGCTTCTCTTTGTCCACGAACACGCCGAAGCCAATGATCACAAGAACAACGGGCTCTCGGTGATTCTCGCGGGTCATGCGGGCAAGCTCATTACGGGCCACCACACTCGCACCACAGGTACGATCTCCGATCTCTACCTCGCGGCTGCGAACAAGGCGATGGGCGCGGGGTTAGCGAGTTTCCCGACAGCAGGCCGCGAGATCATCGGCATCTTTGGATAGCTTACTGACTTTCGCTGTTTTGCGGCGCCGGTTTTTTCACCAAACTGTAACTCAGAAACCGGGAGGTACCCCCTTCCCGCCACCAGAATCGGGCAGTATACTGTGGTCCATGTGGGTGATCTCATCATGGGGAATCTTGTTTCTCGTTCATCTCTGCTTCGCCTCTTAGCCTTTCTTTCCATATCCACGATACTGCTCGCGCAGACGCCAACCGCCACCATCGTGGGACGCACGGACGACACCACGGGCGCCGCGCTTCCAGGCACCGCCGTTAAGATCCGCAATAAGAACACCAATGAAGTCCGCCTCGCCGAATCCGGCCCCGAGGGCGACTTCGCCATTCCGAACCTGGCGCCCGGCGTATATGAACTAATCGCGGAGAAATCGGGCTTCAAACGCGTCGTTGAAGCGGAGTTCCAGTTACAGGTGGATCAGGTCGCCCGGTTCGAGTTAAAGCTTCCGATCGGTGATGTCGCCGAGTCCATCGAAGTGAAGGCCGACGCGCCGCTGCTGAATACGGAAAACGCGGTTCGCGGCGAAGTGATCGCCAGCCAGGAGATCACAGAGATGCCGCTGGAAGGCCGCGACTTCAACGACCTCACGTTCATGGTTCCCGGTGTGGCGCGCCGCGCGAAAGGCGGCTCCGGCAGCGCGCTCAACATCAATGGCGCGCGTTCCGACAACACCAACTTCCTGATCGACGGTTTCACCAACAACAGCATGCGCGGCGGTGGCGCACAGGCACGTCCTCCCATCGACGCCCTACAGGAGTACAAGCTCCAAACCACCGGCTATCCGGCCGAGTATGGACGTCTGGCCGGCGGCGTGATGAACATGGTGCTCAAGACCGGCACCAATGCGATCCACGGCACGTTCTTCGAGTTCTTCCGCGACGACGCTATGGACGCCCGCAACTTCTTCGACACCCAGAAATCGCAGTTGCGCCGCAATCAGTTCGGTGGCACCGTGCATGGCCCCGTGGTTCTCCCGAAACTCTACAATGGCCGCGACCGCACGTTCTTCCTCGCAAGTTGGGAGAGCTACCGTCAGAACCAGGGCGTGAATCGTCTGGGCCGGGTTCCCACTGAAAGGGAATTGAGTGGCGATTTCTCGCAGACCGTGGAGATCGCAACCAACCGTCCGCTGGTGCTACGCGATCCTCTTGCGGCGAATGTGCCTTTCGCGAACAACCTGATTCCAGAATCGCGGATTGATCCGATTGCACGGCAGGTGCGTACCTTCTATCCCGCGGTCAACCGCCCTGGCCAACTGAACAACTTTCGCGCCAACGCCGCCGACCGCGACAAATGGAATAGCCTCCTCTTCAAGGCCGATCATCGCCTCAACACACGCGACAACCTCTCCGGCCGGTATATGGTGCGCATTAACGATCAGGACAATCCGTTCAATGGCAGCGATGCGGGAACGTTCGGCAACACCGTGGGTGACACCCTGTCGCTCGGTGGCATCAGTTGGACTCGCACATGGACGCCAGTGCTGCTGCACGAAGTTCGCGTTGGCTTCTCGCGGCAGGTGCAGAACACCCGCGTTGTCCAAAGCGGTACCGATTGGAATGCGAAGCTCGGGTTGCCGAGCCCCCCGCTGGCATCCGTGGCCGCCTTTCCGCGATTCACCATTCGCGACTTGATCGCCATCGGCAACAACGCCGATCAGCCGCTGCGTTTCGCCAGTTCCAGCGGTGAGGTTGGTGGCACTCTCACCTGGGTCCGCGACAAACACATTGTCAAATTCGGCGGCAACTTGATGCAAATGCAGTTCTTCCAGCCAGGCGTGAACAATATGCGCGGCACGTTCAACTTCCTCGGGCGCTGGACCAACGATCCCTTCGGCGACTTCCTGCTCGGCTTGCTGAACAACTCGACGCGCAAGGTCAACGGGAGTGATCCCGGGCTGATCAACTGGAACGGCGGATTCTTCGCGCAGGATGACTTCCGCGTGTCGCGCTCTCTCACGGTCAACGCCGGTGTTCGCTACGAGATCAATCTGCCGATGTATGAACGCCGAGGGCGCTTCGCAAACTTCGTTCCCGCACTTGGCAAGATCGTGCTCGCCGAGCGCGGTGCGATTCCGAATCAGGATCAGGTGATCGCGGACGCGGGCCTCGCCGCAAAGGTGATCTATGCGGATGAGGCCGGTCTGCCGCGTTCCCTCGTACGTGCGAACCGGCGCATGTTCGCACCGCGCGTTGGCTTCGCATGGAGACCGCGAGGCGGACAGCGCATGGTCATCCGCAGTGGTTATGGAATCTTCTACGCCGGCGCACTCACCAATCCCGTTCGGGGCGACCTTGCCGACGTGTTCCCTTACAGCGTGAATCAGACGTTCAATCGCAGCACGACGAACCCGCTGTTGGTCACACTGCAGACTCCCTTTCCCGGCCGAGGCACGATCGAGGGTGTCACGAATGCATCGGGGATGGATCCCTATCCGCAGCCGCAGTATCTGCAGAGTTGGAACTTCACCATCGAGCGCGAACTCGGCAAGGAGACGGCGGTCGAAGTGGCCTACGTCGGCTCCAAGGGCACGAATCTCGGCCGCCGCTACAACGTGAATCAGCCCATTCGCGATCCCGCGTTGCGTCCCAGCGGCACGGGCGCGTTTCCGCGGCCATACACCGGCATCAACGACATCGATTTCTACGCCTTCGGCTCGAACTCCGTCTACAACGCAGGCATCGTTTCATGGCGCCGCCGGTTTGCGCGCGGCATGTTCTTCCGTGTGAACTACACCTGGGCCAAGTCCATCGACGACGCATCGCAACTGCAGGGCGCGGCGACTGGCGGCTATGGTGGTGCACAGGATGCGCGCAATCTGTCGCTGGAGCGCGCCCGTAGCGACTTCGACACGGGCCACACCATGACCATGAACTATTCGTGGGATGTGCCGGTGAAGCGCAATCGCTGGATGCGCGGCTGGCAGTTGACGGGATCGGGACGGATGTACACCGGCCAGCCCTTCACCGCAAAAACCTCCAACGTGCAACTGGATCAGGGGGAAGCCAATCGTCCCGATCGCATAGGTAAAGGCCGCTTGGAAGTTCGCACCGTGGAGCGCTGGTTCGATATCAAGGCATTCCCCGTGGTGCCCGCGGGCGCTTTTCGTATGGGAAGCGCGGGGCGCAACATCCTGGATGGGCCCGGCTTCGTGGGTCTGAACAGCGGCATGTTCCGCCGCTTTCGCATCCGCGAGCGTCAGTCGCTCCAGTTCCGCTGGGAAGTGTTCAACGCGTTCAATCGTGCCAACTTCGAAATTCCGAACGGCAATGTCAATGCCGCCAACGGTGGCACCATCACCGAAGCGCTCGCACCACGCTCGATGCAACTCGCACTGAAGTGGCTATTCTGATCGATTGCGTCCCGGCTGCTGAACGCGGGCCGGGACGCACGTAACTTACCGCACGCCGGCCTCGCCTTTGAGTGTATACTTGGCCCATACTGAAATATCAGTTCGTACGGGCCCAGTCAGCCACATGTTCTTCAGGAGGCTACACGCATGGTTCGTTCTTTCCTCGTCCTGCTCATTTCAGCAGCCTTTTCCTTGATTCCTCTCGCCGCCCAGACCCGCGGGACCATCAGCGGATTCGTCCGTGATTCCTCTGGCGCAGTCATCGTTGATGCGAAGATCGTACTCAGCAACGAACGCACGGGCGAGTTGCGTACTGTCGCCAGTGACGATACGGGCGCTTATCAAGTGCTCGGCCTCGTTTCGGGAGCCTACACGCTGGAGGCCGAAAGAGCGGGCTTCAAGCGGTTCCGCAACAAGGGCCTGATCCTCCAGGTTGATCAGAACCTGCGCAGCGACATCACGCTCGATGTCGGCGCTGTCGCGGAGTCGGTCGAAGTAACAGCGGAGGCGACACTCGTCGACACACGATCCTCGGAGACCAGCGCAATCATTGATGGCAAACGACTGCTCGAATTGCCCGTCAATGGGCGCAATGTGTTTCGCCTGGCTTCCACGTTGCCCGGGGTGCTGGGCGTCGTGGCACCGGACAACACGGATGTCACCGATACGCGCGGCGGACCTCGCATGAACGTCAACGGCGGCCGTGCGAATCAGAACTACAATCGCTTCAACGGCACCTACTTCAACAATCCGTCGCGCAACACCGGCCTCAACGCACCTCCTCCGGACGCGGTTCAGGAGTTCAAGATCCAAACCAGCAACTTCTCGGCGGAGAGCGGGAGGAATCCCGGCGCCAATGTCACCATTGTCAGCCGCCAAGGCACAAACGACTTCCACGGCACGGCCTGGGAGTTCCATCGCAACGACAATCTGAACGCGCGCAGCTTCTTCCAAACCGCGCGCCCGCAGCTCATTCAGAACCAGTTCGGCGTCGCATCCGGCGGCCCCATCAAACGGAACAAGGCATTTGTGTTTGGGACCTTTGAACTGTTGCGCGACCGGCGTCAAGCAGCAACCACCAATGCGTTCCCCATTACGCGCCCCGAGTCCACGGGTGACTTCTCGGCGTTGCTACCTGCGCGTCAACTGGTCGATCCGAACGGCAATGCCCCGTTCGCGGGCAATCGCATCCCGGCATCCCGCATCGATCCCTCCACCCGGCGTCTGCTCGAATTCGTGCCCGTTGTGGATGGCGGCTTCATTCAAGCCGTAGGACCGAATCCGCGGAACTCCGAATTGTTCATGATCCGGTCGGACTATATCCTCACTTCACGCCAAACGCTGTTCGGCCACTACTATCTGAATCAGAACTCCCTCTCGAATCCCGCGCTCGGTTATGGCTCCACACTCGCGGGCTGGACGGGACAAACGCAGGTTCCACGCTTTCAGAACGCGGGCCTCAATCACACGTGGACCCTCGGCACGAATCTGCTGAACCAGATCACCCTCGGCTACACGCGTTCGTTCTCGTTGAACAACCCAAGCGTCACCCGGCTTCCGGAAGAAGTGGGCATCAGCGGGATGCCTGCTTACACCGATGGCGGATCGCCGCAGTTCCAAGTGGCCGGCCGCTTCAACCTCAATAGCGGCGGCCCTGTGAAGTTCGTATCGAACGTTTATCAGATCCAGGAGAATCTGAGTTGGATCCGCAACCGCCACACCTTCAAGCTCGGTTTTGAGCACATGGACCTCGGCTTCTTTCAGTCGTTCCTCGGGCCTCCCGTGTTCGCCTTCAACGGGCAGCGCACTGGTGGTGGCACGGCCACCCGCGGCGACTCGATGGCGGATTTCGTTCTTGGCGCATACGCCACGCTCGGTGTCACCAACGGCGTGAGAGTGAATGATGGTGGCAACACGTTCACCGCCTTTTACGCGCAGGATGACTGGAAGATTCACCCCCGCCTCAACCTGAATCTGGGACTCCGGTACGAAGTGCCGACGCCGTGGGTCGACAAGCTGGATCGCGTCAACACGGTTGTGCCCGACCCGAACGTTCGCTCACGCAAGTTCCCCACGGCGCCCGTGGGCATGCTGTTCCCTGGAGATCTGCCACGCGGCCTGATCAACACGGACCGCAACAACTTCGCGCCTCGCATTGGCTTTGCGTGGGATGTCTTCGGTAACGGCAAGACCTCGGTGCGCGGTGCTTACGGCATTTTCTACGACACCTTCAACACGGACACGATCGCACAGGAGAATCCGCCGTTCGTTGGCGGACGCCAGACATTCATCGGGGGGACGCTTTCGACTCCCTTCACCAGCATTGGCCGCACCGCGCCACCAGCATTCATCGACCCCGCGGCCTTCACGTTCGTACTTCCCATCAATGGACTGTGGAGTTCGCCGAACGTGAATGGGTTGCGGACCAGCTACGCGCAGGAGTGGAACTTCAGCATCAGCCGCCAATTGGGCCGCGACTTCGCACTCAACACCACCTACATCGGCAAGACCGGAACAAAGCTCCTGGCCTATCGTCCGTTCAACGCCTCGCCCTACATCCCAGGCAATGATTCACAAGGCCGTCCGCTCTCCACGGAAGCAAACGCACCGCAGCGCGTTCCATTCCAACCCGGCGTGTACGGGCCGGAAGGCTTCTATCTCGACAACAGCTTCACCAGCGCCTTCCACTCGTTGCAGGTTGAAGTGAACAAACGGTTCTCGCGCGGCTTCCAATTCAACTCCTCGTATGTGCTTTCGAAGAGTTTGGATTCGAACTCCGCGTTCACGCTTGGCGGATGTCTGGCTGATCCGTTCAACGTGCGGGCGCAGCGTGGCCGCTCCGATTGGGATCGCCGCCACAACGTGGTTTTCTCGGGCGTTTGGACTCCGCCCGTTCCGGGCAGCAAGGGCCGCCTCAGCCGGCTGCTGGGCGGATGGAATCTCTCCGGCATCTCCACGATTCAGAGCGGCGCGCCAATCACCATCACGAACGGGCAGAACCGCGCCTTCGATGGCACCGGCTGCTCCGGCTCACACATCGGCGACGTCATCGCGAATACCTTCAGTCGCGAACACTCGTCACGGACCGACATGATCAATCGTTTCTTCAATACAGCCGCTTTCCAACTCCCAGCCATCGGACGCTACGGTACCGGAGCGCGAGGTATGCTCTCCGGCCCGGCAAACGTCTCGACGGACTTTGCCGTATTGAAGGACATCCCCGTCTACGAAGAGATGAGAATCCAATTCCGGGCGGAAATGTTTAATCTCTTCAACCAGGTGAACTTCGCCAATCCCATCGCGCAGCTTGCCAATCCCCGCTTCGGCCAGATCACCGGCGCGGGCGCAGGCCGCTCGATGCAAATGGGCTTCAAGTTCCTCTGGTAGACAAACGCGAGAGCCCCAACCTGGACTCGGCATGAGCGCTATCATCAGACTCATGCCGAATTCCAAGCTCGTGTTCTGCGCCCTTGCCGCAGCCAGCCTACTCGTGCTGCGTGCCGCCGAACCGCGCGGCATGACCATCGAGAAGGGCCTCACTTTGAAGCTCGTCAGCGCACCGAAGATCTCGCCAGACGCCAAGTGGGTGGTCTACTCGATCTCTGAATGGGACAAGGACAAGAATCGCCGCACCCCGCACCTCCACCTCGTCTCAACGCAAGGCGGGACATCCGTGCGCCTCACCAACGGTGAGAAGGGCGAGTCGGGCGCGGTGTGGTCGCCAACCTCGGACATGATTGCGTTTCTTGCCGATCGTGACACTAATGCCGATTCGAGCAAAGGCGCACAGGCATGGGCGATCCGCGTTCAAGGAGGCGAAGCCTGGCAGATCACGAAAGAGGATTCGGCGGTGAGCGGCATCACATGGTCGCCCGATGGCAAGCACCTCGCCTTCCTCGTGAAGGATCCCCCAAAAGACAAAGCAGCGCGCGACAAGCGCAAGAAGGATAAGTTCGATGCCATTGTGGTAGAGGAAGCTCTGGAGTACAGGCATCTATGGACGGTCGAAATCGAGACGGGCAAGAAGACGCGTCTCACCGAGGGCAGTTTCACCGCGGGCTCACCCGTCTATTCACCCGATGGCAAGTGGATCGCATACACACAGTCACCAGAAGGCACGAACGAGACCGCGTATCGCGACATTAGCAGAGACCGCCGCACCGACATCTATGTGATGCCTGCAAGCGGCGGAACGTCGCGGCGTATCACGGACCAACCCGCCGGCGATAGCGATCCGGTCTGGTCGCCAGACGGCAGGCAGCTCGCTTACGTGTCGCGCTCCGACGCAAAGTCGTGGGCCGCGAAGTCTGACATATTCGTCGTCTCCGCGGAAGGAGGCACGCCTCGCAATCTCACTGCGAACTGGAACGAATCTGCCTCGGATCCCGCCTGGATCGGCAATCACATCCATTTCGCGGGAGGTCTCGGTGTCTACGCGAATCAGTATCGCGTGCCCGCGGCGGGCGGCGCCATCACTCCAGTTTTGAAAGGCAATCGTGTCTTCACGAACTTCGATTCAGCCGCGGGAAAACTGGTCTACACCGCAGCGGACCTACTTCACACCGATGATGTCTATGTCTCTTCCCTGGATGGCAGCGGTGAACTGCGGCTGACGACGGCCAATCCACAACTCGGCGATGTCACGCTCGGCAGCACGGAGATCGTTTCGTGGAAAGGTCCGGGCGATCTCGCCGTCGAAGGGATTCTCATCAAGCCCGTCGGTTACGAAGAAGGCAAACGGTATCCGATGGTGCTGCTGGTACATGGTGGACCGCACGCCCGTTGGGTAGCCTCACTCGGACCGCTGCGCAACGCGCAGATCTACGCCACGAACGGGTATGCCGTTCTCCTTCCGAACCCGCGCGGATCCACAGGCTATGGAACGCAGTTCATGCAGGCGAACAATGGCGATTGGGGCGGGAAAGACTTCGGCGATTTGATGGCGGGCGTTGACGCGATGATCGCCCGCGGCATCGCTGACGGGGACCGGCTCGCAGTGGCCGGTGGAAGCTACGGCGGATTCATGACGTTCTGGACCATCACACAAACCACGCGTTTCAAGGCCGCCATCGGACATGCGGGCATCTCCGATTGGTATAGCTTTCATGGGCAAAGCGACATTCCAGAACTCATGGAGTATGGCTTCACCGGATATCCGTGGACGTCCACCGAGGTCTATCGCAAGTTCTCTCCAATGACCTATGTGGATCGCGTGCGCACGCCGATCATGATCACCCACGGCGAGCAGGATCGCCGGGTTCCCATCGCGCAGGCCGAGCAGTACTTCCGCGCCTTGAAAGAGCGCGACGTCCAGGTGAAGTTCGTGCGCTATCCACGCGAAGGCCACGGCATTACGGAGCCCAATCATCAGATCGACGTGCTTGGCCGTCACATCGAGTGGCTCAAGCAGCATGTGCCATAGACCGCCTTACACAACGATCGCGGCAGCAGCGGGAATGTGGCCGGCGATTGTTAGAAGATGAAACGCAGCGTCGCCTGCATCGCCCGATTGCCTCCGGCCGAGTTGATCACACCGAAGGTCGCACTCTGGTTCATGTTCGTGCCAGGCGCACCGAACTGCGGAGTGTTCGTGGCGCCAGTCGCTTCCATGCGCGCCTCGAGTTTCATGCGTTCGCGAATCATGAAGTTCTTGAACAGCGCGAGATTCAACGATCGCGTTCCCGGTGCGCGAAGCTCATCAATGGTTGGCGGCTCCGGCGTGACCTGGAACTGATCCACCAATGGCAGGAACGCGCTGGTGTTGAAGAACGGATTCGTGACTCGCCCCGATGCATCCCGCTGATCGCCAAGCCGGTTCACAATCGATCCGCTCAGCGCGGGATTCGAGATGCGCAACGGTCTACCATTGGCGTGCGATACCGACAGTGGCGTTCCCGTAGCGAACGTCACGAACCCGCTCGAAGCCCAACCACCGGCAACCTGCCGCCACAAACGATTCATCCCGCCGCCGGCGAACTGAAACGGAAACTGGTACGTGAAGGCTACCCGGGCGACATGCTTATGATCGAACGGCGACACGGCACGATACCGCCGCGGGTTGATCACGCTGGTGGTGTTGTTGTCCATCGTGCGCGAGAACGTGTAAGTGAACAGGAAGTTCAACCCGTGCGAGAACCGCTTGTCCACCTTCATCTGCATGGAGTGATAAAGCGCGCGTCCCGTCGGTGCGCCGTTCAGCGTCAACGTGGTGTACTGCGGGAATCGCACCCAGAAGCGGCTTTGCGTCAGTGTCGCACCACGACCCAACGTTGATGTGGATGGGAACACGTTCAGGAACGGGTTCGGCACCGGGTTGTTCTCCGCCCTGCCGAGCGCGAGGAACTGGTCGGGCCGCTCATTCAGATTGAAACTCTCAATCTGCTTCAGGCTGTGCATACCCATGTATGCCACTTCGAAGAGAATGCTCGCGGGCAACTCCTGCTGGACGCTGAACTGCCATTGCTGGTTGTAAGGATTCACGCGGCGGTCATCAAAGAAAGCCAGCGTGTCGCCGATTTGCGCGAGCAATCCCACCGAGCTTCCGATCGGCCGCTGCAACCCCGATGGATACGGGTTTGAAACGGTGGTGAAGGGCGTGGCGCCGTTGTCCAGCGTTCCCACAAACGATGTCTGCGCGTTGAACACATTGAGAGCGCCGAAGAACCCGGTGTTCAGCGACACCGTGGTGTAGAACATGCCATAGCCGCCTCGAATCACAGTGCGGCGGAACGGGCTGTAGGCGAAGCCAACGCGGGGTCCGAAGTTGTTGCGATCCGGGCTCACTGCGCGCGGGTTCCCATCCACACCCGCGAATAGAATGCCGCCACGCAGGTCGAGTCCGGGTACGCGGACCGGCAGGGTGGCCCGCTCGTCGAAGCGGTAGCTGTTGCGATTGAAGCGCTCCGTATAAGGAGTCTCGAACTCGTAGCGCAGCCCGAGGTTCAGCGTCAGCCGGTTCGTGATCTTCCAATCGTCCTGAATGAAAAGCCCCGCGTAGTGATTCTGAATCGACGTCGGGCTGTTGTATCCGAAGCTTCCCGAATCCGCGAGCCCGAGCAGCATTGACGCCATCCCTGAACCGGAAGTATTCGCCGCAACGCGATTGAACGGATCGGATTGCGTGAACGTGGGGCTGGTGGTGAAGGAGCCCACTGCATTGCCGCCTGGTGACACGTTGCTGTTGCGCGCCAACCGGTAGTCCACGCCGAACTTCGTGGCGTGCTTGCCCGAGAGCTTCGTCCAAGTGGACAGCAGCGAATAGACCATTTCCCGCGAGAAGGACTGGCTTGCGCCAATCGCCGGCAGATTTTCGCCCATATCGAAGTTCGACCAGCCGCGCACGGCCTGGTTGGCAACGATGACATCCGGCAACCGCAGATCGGCGGGATCCGCGCCAGGTGCGCCGACGTTCGTTTCGCTGGTGTAACTGAGCACACCGATTCGCAGCGAACCCACCAGCGACGGCGAGACGATGTACGTGTCGTCAAGACTCAGATTGATGCGGCGGCGGAACAGCGAACCGAGATCGGTGCCGCCACTGCCAGGATAGGAAGTTGCGCCGAAGAACAGGTCCTCGGCATTCTGCAAACGGTCCAGAAAACCGATGCGTCCGAACAAACGCTGCTTGTCGCTAATGACGTGATCGATGCGCGCTCCCACCTGATTCTGATCGACAGAATAGGTTTTGCTTGCGGCCCAATTGAACGCCGCAAGCTGCGTGGAAGTTCCTGAGTTCGGCGCGGGAAGCTTGCTCATCACCGCGGCGCCTATCGGATTGATGCGCGATGTGGGAATGCGTCCGCCCGCGAACGGCTGACGCGTTGCTGTGTTGCCGCTCACCACGGTGGTGGCAGGGTCGAAGATCGCAAACGCACCACCCAGCCGGTTGATGGTGCGCGAGAAATCGCCCTGCCGTTCGAGATCCGTTGGCACACGCGCCTGCCTCGTCAACTCGCGCGGATCGTGGTCGCGCTCAAGCGATGTCGAAAAGAACGTGCGATTGCGCCCGTTGTAGAGTTTCGGAATCCAAACAGGGCCGCCTACCGTGTAACCCCGCTGTTGGTATTCGACAGGAGGCCTCGGCAAGCCGAGCCGGTTGTTGTTCCAGCTATTGGCATACAGGCTTTGGAAGCGCTTCACCCAATACGCGGCGCCATGCACATCGTTGGTGCCGCCGCGAGTGGTGATGCTGATCGCCCCTCCATTCGAGTGGCCATAGGCCGCATCGAACATCGTGTTGTGGACCTTCACTTCTTCCACCGAGTCGAGCGAGGGAAGAAATCCGATCGTCCCGCCAGCCGTCGTATTCGGCATGCCGTCAATGATCACTTCGTTGCGTCCCTGGCCACTGCCTCCGCCTGCGATCGAGAAGTTCGCCTGTGCGCTTGAGGTGTAGGTGCCAGTCTCACCGGTCACACCGGGCGCGAGGTTCTTCAAGTTCAAGATATTCCTGCTGAGCGATACCGAAACCATGCCGACATAGCGGTTGTCGATCACCTGGCCGAGGTCGGCATTGGCAGTTGTGAGCAACGGCGCGGAATCCGTGACCTTTACGGACTCTGTGGTCGCACCAAGCTCCAAGGTGAAGTCAAGCGTGATCTGTTCATTTGTCGAGACACGCACGTTCTCCTGCTCGATCTTCTTGAAACCAGCCATTTCCACGGTTACGGCATAGTTGCCCGGCAGCAGAAAGGGCACCTGATAATTGCCGGCCTCGTTGGTGGTTGCACGCAGTGTCGCGTTGGTCGCGACGTTACGAACGGCGACACTCGCTCCTGCAACAACCGCGCCGCTCGGGTCGGACACACGGCCCAGAATGGTTCCGCGAAACTCCTGTGCGGATACCCACGCCGGGATAAAAGACATCACCAGAATGCAAAACGCTACCCTCATCTTGAGCCTCCTGAAGCGAATTGAGCTTATCGGGAATGTTGGCGAGACGCTACGCCGGTGAAGGCCGGTGGAAGCAAGAATCCTATGAAGCGGAAGCGAACGCGTGCTCAGCCCATTTGAGAGCGTCCCTGTAGATGCCAGCGAGTTGGGCGGTGTCGATTCGAGCCACCGCCGTCAGTTCCGTGACCCGGTCCCAGTTTGCGGCTTCGTACACCTTCACGATCTCAAGCACATCCGTCATCACGCACTCAGGCTCGTTGCGTTGGCCCAGGATCGCGGCCTTGATCTTCCCGTCCAGTGGCAGGCCTTCCAGGGCTTCCTCCATGGGCCGGTCCGTCATCGCGTCCAAAAGCGACAATAGGCCCGCAAGAAACATGCTGGATGTGAGGGGCAACGCTAAGGCGTGCCCGATCTGTTCACAGAACCTCGCCCGAATGAGTGACAGCACCAGGAGTTCCCTTGGCTTGCCGGCGCCAAGGCCGCATAGAGCTGTCAACGACGCCCATCTGCGAACGTCAGCCTCTCCAATCAGCATCAATGCCTGTGTCACTGAGGACACTGGATTCCGAAGCCCAAACATCGCCGAGTTCACATAGCGCAGCAGCAGGTGCGTTAGTGCCGCGTCCCGGCTGATGATCCGCTCAATCGTCCGGTAGTCGAGTTCCTTGGGCTGAACTGCCTCCATCAACTGAATCAGGTGGGCGCCATAGGCGGCAGCCCGCTTGGTTGCAATCACCGAGGGGCGGGAAAAGAAGTAGCCTTGAAAGTACTCATAGCCGAGGCGCCTGGCAGCGTGAAATTCCTCATAAGTCTCCACCTTCTCGGCGAGAAACTTCACCCGCGGCCGCGCGTTCTTCACGTAGCGCCGGGGCGCCACCACGGAGGTGGCTCGCACATCGATCTTCACGATGTCCGCAAGCTCCACCAGCGGCTTGTACCGGGGAGCCGCGGCATAGTCGTCCAGCGCAATGCGGTAGCCCGCATGTTTGATGCGATTCAGCGCGGCGACCACATTCGGCGAAGGCGTTACCGTTTCCAGCACCTCCACCACAACCAATTCCGGTTCCAGCATGGTTGCGAAACCGTCCAACAACGTCTGCTCCGGGAAATTGATGAACGCCGCGGTACCCATCACCAAGGCCCGCAGATCTTCGCTCGACAGACAATCCGCAATCACCTGCGCTGTCGCTGCATTGCTGTCCGCCGCCTGGTAGCCGCTGCTGCCTTCAAAGGACCTGTGCAGCAGTTCGTATCCCACTACTCGAAGCGACTTGTCCAGGATCGGTTGCCGCGCAAGGAACGTGCCCATACACCCTACTTTACATATCGGAGAAGGCACCGCTGGCGAGGCCCCCGGAACAACATCAGGCAGTATTGAGAAAGCCTGTACTCTCAACTAGCCGGCGTGGGAAGCACGGGATATTTCATTGGCCCGCCGCTACTCGCGGTCCCACCTTGCTCATGTCAATCTGCTGAAACCCCATCTTCAGCGCCGGCGATTCCGGGCGCAGCCGGAAATCGAAAGTACTCGGGTTCACGAAGAGCGGATCCGTGATGATCGACCCTTCATCGCGTTCCCCCGTCGCCCATTCCCGGAACGATTTCCCCGCAAAGCGCACGTCGGCACTTCGCGTGTCGAAATAGATGTTACCTTTCATCACATACTTGTCGTCGCTCCAGTTGCTGCCAAGCAGCCGCCCCTGTCCGAAGTACACGATATTGCCTTCGAAACGAAATGAGACGTGAGGCTCCATGCGCGTGCGCATCAACTGATTCTCGCGATTGAACGCCCAAATGTTGTTGCGCACGATGTTGTCGCGCCCGTAGTGCTGATGAAAACCCGCGCTCTTGCAGTTGTAGACGATGTTGTTCTCGATCAGCATTTCCGAAGATCCTTCGTCGGGATAGATTCCCCATCCGCCATAGGTGAACGACGCGACACTGTGAATCAGGTTGTTGCGAATGCGCGTGCCCGGCTGCATGCCCAGCGTATAGATGCCGCCCATATCGCTGAGCATCTCTTTGCCAATATCGTGAAGGTGGTTGTACTCGATGATGTTCGCCTTGGATTGATTGGCTCCATAGCCCCAGGTCCATCCCACCGAGATCGCGGTGTAGTAGAGGTCGTGGATATGGTTGTGGATAATCTGATTCCGTCCGCTCTGCAACACCCACACACCAACCGCGGGCGGATACACCAGCCCCAGGTCATGCAGGTGATTGTCGGCCACCACGTTCTCAAAGTTCTGTTCGGCTTCATTCGCGAACTGGCGCGGTTCACCCAGCTTCACTCCGCCGGCTCCGAGATCGAACAATTCTGACGCGAGAACCTGATTGCGCTTGGAACCTCGTCCAAAATAGATCGCATAACCGCCCGAATGGGCAACGGTGCATTTCTCGATGGTGCAGTCCACCGCGCCCACACCCTCAATTGCCGATGGTGCGTGCATCGCCGCCTGCGTGTCGGCATAGCCTTTGTCCGTCATGGTCCAATCGGCATGCGCGAACTTCAGTCCGCGAAACTTCACATTGCGGACAAATTGCCCTGCTTCGGGTTTTCCTTCCAGCCGCACGAGCTGCACCAACGCGGGTACGATCACTTGTTCGGACTCCATGTTCTCGCCGGTGACAGGCCGGTACGACACAGTGTCTGACTTGCGGTCGAGATACCATTCACCCGCCGTATCCAATGCATCCGATGCATTCTCGATGTAGTAGCGCGCATCCGTTTCCTTGTTCGACGGCCGTGGATCCAGCGTCAGCGTGGCCACACGCGCGGCTTCATCCACGCTCACAACCGGCATGCGGAAATCGGCCCAGGCAAGAAGGCCGATCACCTCCACATCGCCCGCATCGGCCCAGTGTTTCTTGATGTCGTTCCCGCGATAGTGAAGTTGAATCGGCTTATCCGTGGGACTTGGCCCGTCAATCCGGTAGAAGCCGAAGTTCGGTGTCCGCGCACGTTGCGCACGCCGCCCGCTGACGAAGAGTTGCCGGAATTGCAGCCCTCCCGCAGGCGCTGTCCAAACATTTCCCGTGCCGCGCTTCCAACCCGAAAGCACGCGCCCGCCGCTGATGACGGGCCGCGAGCCGGGAGCCGCTTCCCACACGGTATTCGAATCCTCTGGAGTGAGCACCAGGGTTTCCGGCAGGAAGTAGACTCCATCGTTGATCTGAATGGTGATTGTGCCGCTTTGCCCCGACGCGCGTAGTGTGCGAGCTGCGTCGCGAGCCTGGCCAAGCGTGCGCACCGGACCGTCTGGCGATACGGCGATGGTCTGCGCGAACGTCGCCAAGGCGGCCCATGAACATGTGAGAGAAAGGATGAAAAGAATACGTCTCATGGTGTCTAGAGGCATTATCTCCCGCCGTTTCGCGGCGCGAGCGAACGTCTCCGCAACCGTTGCACGCTGCACCGCGCGTTAGAGCACTTGGCGGGACGATCTCTTCATCCGGCGGAGTCGTTTCGATGAACTTCCACGGGCAGCGGTCCCAGTGTCGGCGATATCCCATTTCTGGGCGCCGATATCCGAAGAATTTCGCCTTGGCGATCTTGGCGAGCGATGAATCTGATGCCCGGCGTCAGTACGCCTCGCTGGTCTGAAGCGGAGCCTCGCTAGTGCTCTTCGTGCTCTTCCGACTCCTTGCGAGATCCTATGCCGGGTTCAAACAGGCTTCGCACTGGCGGCGGCGCAGGACGCCCCTGAATCGCCCGGTACAGAATGTCGTTGAGTTCCTGATCGTCGATGCGATCCGCTTCGGAGAAATCAAGCCTGCGCGATCGCTCCGCCAGGGTGCCTCGCGAGGGATTCCGTTCACTGAGCGACTGCCTTGGCGTCTCCGCCTTGTATGGCGTGAAATCGGGCTGCGGCGTAAACGCCGTGTGCATCGGCATCGCTGCCGCATCGAAGTGCGTCATGGGCTTCAGCCCGAGAATCAGTTCCATCGTCCGCAACATCGAGACGGTGTTGTAGAAGTTGCTGTCCAGATGCCTGCGCTTCGCATATGGCGAGATCACCAGTGCCAGCGAACGGTGCGAGTCGATATGATCCGGCCCGGACTGCGCATCGTCCTCCAAAACGAAGATCGCGGTCTGCTTCCAGAAGCGGCTTTTGGAGACAGCTTCCACCAGACGCCCCAAAGACAGGTCGTTATCCGCAAACATCGCACGCGGTGAAAGCCCGCCTGGCGTCACACCCGATGTGTGATCGTTGCCGAGCCGCATCACGATCAGACGGGGCATCTCTCCCTTGCGCTCAAACTCCGCAAGATCCCGCAGGAAGAACTGCATGCGGTCCACGTCGGGATAGCTTGTATCGTAAGGACGAAACAGCCGGTTGGTCACTGCAAGGAGTTGCTTGCTTTCGGCATCCACAACCTGATCCTCACCCGTCTTCGCTTCGCGGCGCAGCTTGGTCAACCATCCGTAGTTGCGCACGCTGACGCCAGCTTCGAACGCTCGTGTCCAGAGATAGCCGCCATGCGGGCGCGATGCATCTTCGGTGTGATTCACGGGAGGCCGGCCCCAGTACAAACTGAAGCGCGCATTCCGTCCGCTGTAGAGATTTGGCCAAAGCTTGTTGGTCATGTCCGGCGAGATCGCACCGGCCGACCAGTTGTGCCCGTCCGCGCTCACATCCCCGTTCACGTAGAAGTTGTCGAACAGCCCATACTCCTGCGCGAGCTTGCGGTGATTCACTGACGACGCTTCATCAAACAACACGAGCGAAGCATCGCCGTTGCCACGCGGCAGGTCGCCGAACACCTGATCGTAAGTGCGATTCTCCTTCACAATGTAGATCACGTGCTGGATCGGCGACGGCTTGCCAATCGCCGATGGAATCGGGTTCCCAGCGGGCACTCCGGCATCCTGCAGCAGATGATCGCGATACGGCGAGTTCTCATAAGCCTGCTGAGTGTACAGCTTCAGTTGCGCGGCATCCACCGCATCCACCAGCGACATCCCACCCATTTGAAGATGGCCGCCATGCAGAAACTTCTGCTTCTGCTCCTCTTGCTTACGCGCTGCCGCGGGGTTTGGGAACGATCGCAGACCCTTGCCGTTCAGGATCGCCAACCTCCCACCAGCAAGAGGCACGGTCGCGGTGGGATACCATCCCGAGGGAATGAAGCCCATCACGCGAGAACGGTCCCCTTCGGCGACATCCACCACGGCCACCACATTCGCGTCGGAACATGCGATGTAGAGCGTCTTGCCATCCGCACTCAGCGCCAGCGCACTCGGTGTCATTCCAAGCGGCTGTTGCGGACTCATCGCGACATTGATCGTCTCGGCCGCGATCAAACCGGAGGGGCCATCGCGAAATGCCCGCACATGATTCGTATGAGCCGCCGCAACCAGCAAACGCAGCTCGCGCGAAGTCTGCTGCCAGATCATGTCCGTGCTGTGCGCTCCCGATACCACGGGCTGGACGATACGGCCGGATGCGAGATCGTGCCGCACCACTTCGCCATCGGACCAACTGCTCACCAGCAACTCACCCCGCTTGGGATGCAGCAGCAAACGATAAGGCATGCGGCACGTCGCGATGGTACGTTCGATCCTGCCGCTGGCGCGCTCGATCACAGCGATGGTATTGGTGAGCAGATCGGCGGCGTAGAGCGTCGCACCGTCCGTCGAGATCGCAACGTCGCCAGTGAAGTTGCCGCCGACATCGGCGGATGCCACCGCCGCGAAGCTCCTTTCCAGCTTCAACTCGCCGTTCGCAAGACGCACTTCGTGAATCTGCGCCGTGGTTCCGCCGCCAACGTAGGCAAGATCCTTCCACACCGCCAGCCCATGAAACGAATCCCTTAAGTCGATCGACTTGAGACGCCGCCCTGTGGATGTTTCATGCAGGCTCAGGCTGGGCGTCTTGTATCCCGATTGCAGAATCAGAATTCGTTCGCCGCCATCCACCACACGCGCAGTAAGAGGCAGCGTATTCAGTTCCACCTGCTTGCCCGCGGGCCGCACCATCCAGCCCGTATTCAACAGGAATCCGCCTTTTTCCGTGGAACTCGTCTTCTGCGTGGTTGGCCAAAGCCGTTCTCTCTGCGACCACACGGCAACCGACGCGGTAATCAGCAGGAACATCAAAATGAGATATCGCTTCATGAACTCTCCAAATCGAGATGACGCGTGAGGTCGAGATTGTAGCTGTAGTGATCGGCAATCACCTTGCGCCCATGGATCACCATCGGCACCTGCGCCTCGTGCCGCGAACCGTGGGTCCGCACTTTCACGGGCACACGCACCTCCACCAGATTGCCGAACACACAGTCCTTCCGCGCAAGCAGAAACAGGTCGCCAATGCGATCGCGCCGCAACCGGAACATCGCGGCGGCCTCGTCGCCCGTGTAGACATCCTCCACTTCCGGGGCCGCCTTCAACGTCTCAATCGCCTTCCGGCTCTGCGCGGCTTTCTTCAGGTACACGTAGTACGATCCACCAAGATCCTGATGATGCACCTTGTGATTGTCGCTGATGAGTGGAGCAGCCGCCGCCTCAATGCCGGCCGCACGCAGCAGACGCACGGGATCCAGTGCCTCCGACTTCGCGTTCATGCCGTGGTCCGCGCTGAGGTAGATCTCCAGCAACGAGTGATCCGCCGCAAGCTCCGCAAGCATCCCGTCGAGCCTGTGCAGATGCTCGATCGATTCCGCCGACCCTGGAGCGTAGGTGTGCATCATGTAGTCCGTCGACGAGAGATACAACAAATCCACGCCTTCCTGTTTCAGCAGATGGCGGGCCACACGGAATGACCAATAGTTCACCGCCGCCGAATACATGCTCTCCTGCTTGCCCGCGACATCGAGCCAGCGCTGCTCCGGCTTCTCCGCGGACACGGAAATCACCGCGCCGCGCGAGCAGAGCGTCTTCACCTTGTCCTTGCTCGACACAAGCGCCGTCTTCCAACCGCGCGCCGCCGCTTTTTCGAGAATCGTCGGGCGCAGCAGGAATTCGGCGGACTTCATCTCCGCCGATGTTCCCGTTTTCAGATCGTAGTAGAAGTTCGTCGTGATGCCGTGCTCATCGGGGAACGTTCCGGTAACAAGCGACGCGTTATTCACGTTCGTGACGGAAGGCAGCAAACCTCTTCCAGTCTTGTGAAAGCCTGACGCAATCATTCGCTTGAGCGCCGGCATGTCACTGCGAACGAGATACTCCGGACCGAAGCCGTCCAGCAACACGATCAGAATCTTGCGCTTCGATGCAGCCCTTGCGCGGCGAATCGGACAGGCCGCAAGCGCGCCGAAGAGGAAGTGTCTGCGATGCATGATCTCCTCAGTATGTCAGGCTGCGTGGCCTATATCTCTCTTGCCCGCTTGCCCTCCCTATGGAAGTGAGGCTGGTTCCCCGTACGGCCTCAACTTCATAAGTAAGGAGTTCAGAAAGTGAATGGGGTGGCCCCCTAGGCTGAGACAACCAGTTAAGACACTGGGTACCATTCGATGATATTTGCTGGCGGACGAAAACGCCAGCGGTGGGGTGGCCCCCTGGGCTGAGACAACCAGTCAGACACCCCCCGCGAAGCGGGTGGCTTGATGAGTTGGGCCGCCTCAAAGGCGGTCGGGCCATTGGTCTAGGCGTCGCGCCTTGCGCGCCTAGTTCTCACGGTTTAGAACAATCCACTGTTTCCATCCGCGGATTCCTGCTCGCGGATGTATTGACGCACCTGTTCCAGTTCGAAGCCGACGGTGGACACAGCGTATCCACGTGCCCGGAAGTGTTCTCCAGAAAAGTTCCGCTCCTTTCCGCACAATCGCGCAATGGCAACTGCACTCTTCCCCTTCAGAAACCCAATCACACTGGCCACCGGATGCTTCGTTGGAATCGCAATGCACATGTGCACGTGATCGGGCATCAGGTGTCCTTCCACAATCTGGAACTCCTTCTGCTTGGCCAGACCATGAAAGATCGGCCCCAACTGCTTCCGCGTCTGTCCGAAGATCACCTTACGTCGCCTCTTCGCACGAACACCACATGGTACTTGCAGTCCCACTTTGAATGGGATAGGCTCTGATAAACGTCAGACATTTCATCCTCTCCTTGTAGGTCATCAAGCCACTTGGAGAGGATTCTGCTCCTGCAAACGGTCAAACCTGTTCGAGTCTCACTGGTCGAACCAGTGGCTTACCACATTCAGTTAATGCGCAAGATCGAAGCATTCGTTCGAAAACTCGGCTTCTTCTACGAAGCCTGGACCTCGGAGAACTCTGACTGGACCAACGTCGCCATCCGGGCTACCGAATGCGAGCGGATCTCCAGTCAGTACCTCGACGAAGAGCGTGCTCGCATGACCGCCAACGACTTCGCCCGGGAGGCAGCCCGGCCTTTGCCTGCCGTTGATCAAGGACGCCGGCCTCCGCCGCAATCGCGAACTGCTGCTCAATCACTTTCCAAAGCTGCCGAACAACCGGCACTTCTTCTGTGGCCCCGATCCCGGCATGGTTGAAAGCCAGTCGATGCTGTGTATCATTGAGCGCTCCATGGTCGTGGCAGGCCCCTTCGACTACCCTTACTATGCCGAAGTGAAGCACGCGTGTGCTCGTTGAGCATCGGCAGGGGCGAAGCCGCCTCACAAAGCGGCAACCACTTCAGTATGCCTCGTACTCACTCACTCTCGCACTTACTCTTGAAACTTCAAAAGCGCGACATGCTCATCGCCGAGCCTCACCGAAGGCCCGCATTTTATCGGCGAACTCCGCGCCATGCGGCCCGCCGGCTCAATCCCTCAGAATGACCACGTCTTCGCAACCGCTCTCGCGCTCAAGCCCTCGCAGATTCCGTAACCCGTACCATTTGTGCTGCCCGGCGCAAATTCCGCGAAACTTTTCGCGCGGCTCATTCGTATGCCTTAACAACTGCCATGCGATTGGTCTGCCTTGCTGTCCTGGGTGTGACGCTCCCGGTTTCCGCCGAGGAGGTCGTCTTCCGCTCCGAAGTATCGCTGGTCCGGGTGGATGCACAGGTGACGCACGGCGACCGCGTGGTCACGGATCTTCGTAAAGAGGATTTCCTCATTCTTGACAACGGGAAGCCTCAGCCGATCCTGTATTTCAGCAATGAAGCCGACCCGCTCGATCTTGTGCTGGTGCTCGACACCAGCGGCAGCATGCGAAGCAGTATCCAGCAGGTTTCGAGGTCGGCCACCGAGGCGCTGAAGCACTTGCGCCCGGGAGATCGCGTCGCGGTGACGAAGTTCACGTTGCGAACCGGCGAAGTGCTTTCTTTCACGGAAGATGTTTCCAAAGTCTCAGAAGCGATCGAAGAAATCTGCGGCAGGCCGTTTCGCGGCGGAACCAATATCCATGGGGCCTTGAAGCATGCGGGCAAACTGCTGATGGGGCAACCGCGTGGCCCGCGCCGCCGCGCCGTTCTGCTGATCAGCGATGGGATGAGCCAGAAATTTACAAGCCAGCAGGCGGTGCTCGAATCGCTCTGGGAAGCCGATGCGGTGCTACACGCGTTGATCGTGAATGGACCCGGCGATCGTACGCGCATGCTGATGCGCTTCCTCTCGCCTACCAGCAATTTGAGCAAGGTGGATGTGCCGAAACTTGCGGATGCGACAGGTGGCGATACACTGCGCGCCGAGCATGCCGGCGATGGCTTCCGCGACATGATGGAGCGCATCCGCCGCCGCTACAGTCTGCACTATGCGCTGCCTGCCGGGATCGCCGGCGAAGAGCACACGGTAAAGGTTGAACTGGCCGGCCAAGCGAAGGAGCAGTACAAGGGCGCACGCGTCAAGGCTCGCAAAGGCTATCTGCACCGCGCGCCTCAACCCTGACGTCCCGGCTTAATCGATCTTCTCCCACACCAGACTGCGGAGGCGCATTTCGCCTTCGACGCGCTCGGGCAGCAGACCCAACGTCAGCCTCTTTCCATCCAGCGTGACGAACATCATTACGAACGCGCCGCGATCCTTCGCGCGATTCCCGCCAGCCACCTCGTGCGTCACCGTGCCCGCGGATGAATCCACTTTGTACCGGCCGAAGTGGGCGAGGTAATCGAGACCGTCAACGGTCTTGCCATCAAGCTGAATCTGCATCGCGACGTTGCCCTTCGCGCCATACGTCAGCATGCCTATGGGCTTTTCTCCATACATTGCGATGCGTTCGCCGTTGGGCCGCCACTCGCCCGCGGTGACAAGCTTCCAGGCCCCCGTCAGGTCCTGAGCAAACGATAACGCCGCGGCCGCGCACCAAAAGATCAGCAACTTCATGGTGTCCTACTTTGCTGCCGCGAGGGCGGCGCCTGACTGCTTCATTACACGTTCCACAGCCGCGGCCACCCGTTCCTCCACATCGTCCGCGAAGGGTCCGGGAAAGCCGCCAAACAGCATCGCGCCACCACCCTCATAGCCGCCTTCCTTCAAAACACGCAGCGAGGGAATATAGCCGAAGACGTCATTCGAGTAGCCCGCGACCCACAACTTGTCCCAGCCGTAGCGGCCCTTGAATCGCAGTGAGAAGTCGACGACCAGTTCACCGGCAAGCGTCAACAACGTCATGTCCTTGCCGAATCGCCACGCCTGCACTGGATACGGATGCGACTCCACCAGCTTTCCGTCGCGATTCAATTTCTCAATCATGCGCTCGGCGTGCCGCTTCGTGGTGGCATCCTTGCTCGTGAGGCGCTGTTCGAGTTCGGCGCGCGATGGGGGCGCCGCGAAACGCAGTTCGATCGTCTCCATTGATGTGGACAACGGGCCGCGCACCGGCATCATCTTCGCTTTCAGCACCTGATCGACAGCATCGCCCAACACACTGCCGTAACGCTGCGCAAGTTCCACTGAACGCCGCGGCAGCGGATTGGAATCGGCGCCCGCACCTTGCACGAACAAAGCCACCGCGCCAGGATTCAGTTTCTCCAAGGCCTCCTGCGCGTACCCCGCATAGTCGCCATTGATCTCGTAGTCGCCAAGCACGGTGTTGTGGCACGCGTAGCCGAAGAGAATCGCTCGCAGCTTGTTGTCCGATCCGCGCACTGCAAGCACGGGCACGTCATGATCCACCGGACCGGGGTACTGGCGGTTGCCGACACGCCGCCGATTTACTGCAAATCCCGCGAATCCTTGCTCGAACTCCAACGTGGCGGGCGCCAAGCCAGCCATGGCTCCATCCACCGCTTCCAGAATGCGCGCCCGCACCTGCGCGGTGTAGCGCTTCACGATCTCCGCATGCTTCGGAGCCTGATCGCCCATGATGTGGACATAGCTGTCGATCCCGCCCACCAGCGGCGCACTGTGTGTGTGCGATGCGTTGAACAGAATGCGATCGCGCGGAATCTTGTGCTTGCTGGTAATCGCACCTGCCAGATCCTCCGCAAGCGGGCGGCGAATGCCCACCAGATCCAGCGTCACAATCACCGCGGCCGCACCCTTCTCGTCGCGCAACGCCAGCGCCTTCGCCCAGATCTTCTGCCGCACGCCTTCCGATGGCTTGGTTCGCGCCGCGTAGCCCGCCATCCAGATCGGCTCCTGGGGCGTGAGGTCGGCCCTGGCAGCACCGGCTTGCCACTCGGCGAAAGCAGGCGCGGCCATTAAGAGGAATGTCGCGAGGATCATTCGTACATTGTGCGACAAATCGTGGCGCGCGCGGATGCCGTCGCGTCGTAGAGCGTTCGATACTCACCCGTCGCCACGGTGCCCAGCAACAGCAGTCCCAGCATGCAGTCTTCTTCAGTAGGTGAACTGCGCCAGGGGATCGCGAACTTCCGCACGATACAGTCGCGCAGCACTGCGGACTTCTGTACCAGCCCGCCCGAAAACACAATCCCCGCAAAATGTTTCTGGCCGAGCCAAGCGGCGGCTTGATGGTAGTTGGAAGCCATCGCCTCAAAAGCAGCACGAAACAAATGCCCTGCCGTGAGGTTCTGTTCGGTGAGGCCCTGGAATCCACCGCTCGATCCAAGCGGCCCGGGAAAGAAGCACAGGTTCGCTTGCACGTCTGTCGATGGCACCGCAGCCGCGGCTTCGAGGACATACTGCCATGGATCGCGATCGCAGCCCATCTCGGTCAACAAACGCATCAGGCTGTCGAGCGCACGCCCCGCGGGAAGGTGGGTCACCGTGCGCAGAAACAGTCCGTCAAAGTAGGGACGGTTTTGACTCCGTCCCGCCTGCAATTCGCGCGCGATGGAAGCGATCTGCGACCCTGTGGAAACGTTGATGGATAGCTCGCCTTCGGCAAGCAAGGCGCCTGCAAGCGAGCACTGCTGATCGCCGACGGCGGGATACACGGGAACGCCGCGCCACTTTCCCGCCGGCTCGGCAATGGAGCGGAGTTCGGGCCACACGATGGCATCGAGATCGAGCACAGCCAGAGCGTCGCGATGCCACCGCATGCCGAGCAGATCCAGCGCTCCGAGCGATGCGGCATACGTTGGCTCTTCCACGGCCGGTGTCTGGCAGAGCTGCGAAACCACGTAGCTCGCCAACGAACAAACAGAAACACCTGAAAATGTTCCGGCGCGCCGCATGGAGGCCAGCGTGGCGAGCGCGATACCCGGACGCAGTTCGTTGCCAAGCGCCTGATAGGCCGCGTCGCCGATGCGTCCACGCGTGACCTCGAAATCCGCAGCCGAGCGCTGGTCAAGCCACGACACATAGTTCGAAGTGGCCACGCCGTTCGAGTCGGTCGACACGAAACCGTGCATCTGTCCGGAGACCATCAACGCGCGACATTCGCCGCTGTCCGGCCACAACGCGTCCAGCAGTTCGCGCACGCGGTCCACAATGAGCGCAACGTTGACCTCGCGGTGGAGCGGCGGCAACCCAGGCTCAAACGGGGGAAACGGAATGCGGCGCGACTCGACGACGCGAAACGTCCGCGGATCGAGGAGCGCGGCTTTCACGAAAGACGATCCAATATCCAGGCCAAGGAACATGGCGTGACATTACGGACGAGGCCGGTTGCGCTCGGCATCTTCCATCCACTCAATCAACTTCTGCGCGGTCACGGGTCTTTCCAGGAATCCGGAGTCGCCGTTGTCGGAGTCGCACAGCAGCACGACGCTCGCAACGTTGTCGCCCAAACGGAGCGTTTCGAGAAACCGCTCCATGCGGATGTCGGCGAGAATGATGTCAAAGTGCTTGGACTGCGCAAGCCGGATGGCCTGTTCCTGATCGGCGGCGAGTTCAGGCTCGTGCCCGAGGCGTTCGAGCAGCCGCCCAATCACCGTACGGTGAACGGAGTCAGTCTCCGCCACAAGGACGCGCCGTGGAGGTACTCCAGCACCCACCAGGACCGTGGCCAGCTTCGCGATCTCACGAGAAAGGGAGTCCGTGCTCATGCTCCTACCAGACTACTGCACTGGTGGCTCTTTCCATCGGAACGGAACACCAAGATCCTCCAACAGCACCTGCACGCAGTTGTAGCCCGGCAGTCCGGTGATGTTGCCGCCGGGATGCGACGAGGAGCCGCACAGGTACAACCCGGGCACGTGCGCCCGATACTCGCCCGCTCCCGGAAACGGCCTGTGATAACCGTACTGATCGTTTGTGAATGCACCCACCAGCAGATCCCCGTGGCGCATGTTCGGCAGATCGCGCTCCGTATCCACGGCCGTGCGCGTCCAGCCGTCGATCACGGCGTCCTCCACATCCGGCGCATAATGCTTCCAACATGCAAGCATGCGCTGCGCATGCTCAGGCTGTGCGGCCTCCCAATTCGCCGGGTCGCCATTCAGATGATACGGGAGTTTCTCCCACCAGAACGCAGTGTGATGACCGGGAGGCGCCTGCGATGGGTCGAAGACCGTGGGACAACTGCCCCACATGACGGTTGGCGGGATGGTGCCCGCTTCGTGATGGCGCACGATCTCTTCAAACTGATCCACATGTTCCAAGCCCAAAATGATCATGAACGCACGATTCAACTGGGGGCGCTTTTCCGCGGCTGTATAGCGCGGCGCCTCCCGCATGGCCAGATTCCACGCGAAGAGGGGCGCGAGCAGATTGTACTGAAAGCCTTCCGCTTTCCGGCGCCACTCGGATGGTACGGCGCTCTCGTCCATCAGATCGAGAAAGGTCTGCTGCGGATTCAGGCTGGATGCGACGAAGTGCTTCGCGCGCAGGACTTCACCCGATGCGAGTTCCACGCCAATCGCGCGCCCGCGCTCCACCAGAATGCGCTTCAACTCAGCATTCAACAGGATCCCGCCCCCGGATGTTTCCACCGCTTGCACCAAGGCACGCGCCAGATTCGCTGAACCGCCGATACACATCTGCGCCTTCCCGGGCGAGGCAAGCAGAGCCGCGATGTGATGTCCGAAGCCCTTGCAACGCAGATCCACCTCGCGCAGTCCATTGAAGAACAGCAGACCCGCCTGAATCACCGGATGGGTAAACTCGCGCTGTACGAACTCAAGTGGCGACAGTGCGCTCACGTCGAGCAACAGGCGGCCTTCGGCACTCTGCTCCAACCGGCGCGTACGCTCATCGCGCGGAAGCGGCGGTGACTGGCTTTCGGGAATCAGAATGCGCTGTAGCACGGGCAGGAAACGGTCACGCCACCGGCGGAGTTGCTGTGCATCGCGGTGGCTCCATTCCGCGAACGACTCCACAGTCTTCTCGAAATCCGTCCACCACTCCAGAGTATCTCCGCTGCGAAGAATAAGCGCAGTGTTCAGTTCGGGCTCCACATACACCGCTCCGCGCGCCTCAAGATCCAGGTCGCGATACCATGGCATCTGCCGGATCGCGCGATGGTAGAACGAATGCGTGTTGTGCAGAAACCCGGGATGCCGTGGGTTGGCGGCCGTGAGCAAGCCCCCTCCGGCGTTCGCAAGACGGTCGATACAGAGCACACGCAGCCCAGCCAAGCCTGCGTATGCCGCGAGAATCAGACCATTGTGCCCTGCCCCGAGAACGATGCCATCATAGTCGCCGGTGTTCATCAGCAGCCGTTCCGATCACTTCAACTTGATCTGGTGGCCCTGCAGCGTTGACCCGAGCGCGAACGCGAGGCGCGCGACGCTCTTGTTGAACTCCAGTGTCGCAAGCACCACACGGCGGCGCGAATCGGAGAACTCGTTCTGACGGGTAAGTACGAAGAAGTTCGTAGACTCGCCGGTCTGAAACAAGCGCACTTCGCTATCGAGCTTCTCTTTCGCCGCGCGTGCGCTGGCTTCGGCCGCCTGCATGCGCTGTTGCGACGTCTCAATCGCCTGCAGCGCGTTGCGAAGCTGTGCCTCAATCGCCTGTTCCGTCTGCTT
>JAEUQE010000189.1 GCA_016789785.1 Bryobacterales bacterium | reverse complement strand
CATTTCCGAGCCACCGACTGCCGTGTTGACCCGGCCCGCGCCACGGATTCCAAAACCTGCCGCTGAGACGGATCGAGACGAAGCGCTGCTGCTGGCGTGAACATATCTTATCGAATCACGCTCACCCGCTGTTGTCAACTGTTATGACGGACAGGACACTAGGCTTAAGCCTGCCGCGCCGAGAATCGTCTCGGCGCAGGGCGAGGTGCGTGAAAATGCATGATCGCCGAGGTCCTATCGATCACAAACCTTGTGAAGGCGCGGTTGGCGAGCCGGGCGGAAGAGAGGTGACTCGCCGGCCCCAGGCACGGGCCCTCGACACGATTGTCGAGGCGGCAGCCTGAAGGCTGCGTTACGTAGCCCGCGCCCATCGCCGTCGCGTGATGACGGGAGACCCAGTACACTAAGAGATAAGTCCTCGCAAATCTCTTGGAGTATCACAGCATGCGAATGAAATGGATGCGGCAAGCGCTGCTCGCGGTCTTGCCGTTGTGCCTGGCCGCGCAAGACCTGAAGGAGTTCGAAAAGAACGTTACCGAGTTCACGCTCGCCAACGGGCTGCACTTCATCGTGCTCAAGCGGCCGCAGGCTCCGGTCGTGTCGATGGTGACGCACGTGGATGTCGGGTCCGCCAACGATCCCGCCGGGATGACCGGCATCGCGCACATGTTCGAGCATATGGCCTTCAAGGGCACGGACAGCTTCGGCACGAAGAACTGGCCCGAAGAGAAGAAGACGCTCGATGAGATCGAGCAGATCTACGACAAGCTCGAGGTGGAACGCAACAAAGGCGCGCGCGCTTCGCAGGACGTGATCAAGAATCTGGAAGCGGATCTCAAAGCAGCGATTACCAAGGCGAACAACTTCGTGGAGAAGGAAGCCTACTCGAAGATCATTTCGGAGAATGGCGGTGTCGGCATGAACGCCGGCACGGGTTTTGACTCGACCTTCTACTTCTACAGCCTTCCCGCGAATCGTATTGAACTGTGGTTCTTCCTCACGTCGCAGGTGTTCAAGAATCCCGTGATGCGCGAGTTCTACACGGAGCGCGACGTGGTGCGGAATGAGCGCCGCATGAGCTTCGAATCGTCGCCGCAGGGCAAGCTGCAAGAGGCGCTATTGACCACGGCGTTCATCGCGCATCCGCAGCGCAGCCTCATTGGTTGGGCAAGCGACATCGAGAACCTGCGTGCCAAGCACGCGCAGGAGTTCTACAAGAAATACTACGTGCCCTCCAACATGGTGATTTCGATTTCCGGTGATGTGGATCCCGTGGAGATCAAGCGCATGGCGGACCAATACTTTTCCGGGCTCGCTGCCGGTCCGAATCCGCCGCGTGTGGTGACCGAGGAACCGGCGCAGACGGGCGAGCGCCGTGTGAGTGTGGAGTCGCCCTCGCAGCCCATTCTCTACATGGGCTACAAGCGCCCCGGGCCGACCAGTCCGGATAGTCCTGCGCTTGCCGTGCTGGCGGGCGTGTTGTCTCAAGGACGAACGGGCATCCTTTACAAGGAGATGGTGGAGCAGAAGAAGATCGCACTGGCCGCCGGTGCGGGACCGAACTTCTTTGGCGCCAAGTATCCCGACATCTTCATCTTCTTCTCCGCGCCTTCGGCCGGCAAGACCGTTGAAGAAAACGAAAAGGCGATTCTCGAAGTGATCGAGCGAATGAAGAAGGAAAAAGTGGAAGAGGCCGCGCTGAAGCGCATCAAGACGCAAGTGCGCGCGGGGCTGGTTCGCGGGCTGGAAAGCAACATGGGAATGGCCATGCAATTGGCATCGAACCACATGCGCTATGGCGATTGGCGGAAGATGTTCACCAACATTCAAAAGGTGGATGAAGTGACCGCGGAAGACTTGCAGCGAGTGGCGAAGACGTATCTGGTGGATTCGGCGCGCACCGTGGTGTATCTGAAGGCGCCGGCGAAGGGAGAAGGCAAGTGAGGAAGCGTACTGCACTGTTGTTGATCATGTCCGGCGCGTTTGCCAGCAACCACGCCCTGGCTCAGCCTGCTCCCGCGACCGCGAAGCCACCAGCCGCGAAGGCGAAGCCCGTGGCCGCGGTGAAGCCCGCGGGCAAGACATGGAAGGATCTGAAATACAAGCCGCTCAAGGAAATCCGCCTTCCCGAGATCACCAGTTTCACGTTGAGCAACGGCATGAAGGTGTTTCTGCTGGAGGATCATCAGTTGCCATTGGTGCGCGGGTTTGCCTACGTGCGCACGGGCAACGTGTACGATGCTCCCGACAAGACCGGCCTGTCCGACGTGTTCGGTGATGTGCTGCGCACAGGCGGCACGAAGTCGAAGACGGGCGATCAACTGAACGAAATGCTCGAGGGGATTGCGGCCTCGGTGGAGAGCGGTGTTGGCGAAACCAGCGGCAGCATCGGTTTCAATACGCTCACCGAGCACACCGATGCCGTGCTCGACGCGTTTCACGAGATCGTGACTGAGCCACGGTTCGCGCAGGACAAGATCGATGTCATCAAGAGCCGGATGCGAAGCGGAATCTCGCGCCGCAACGATCAGGCGGGCGGCATTGCATCGCGCGAGTTTGAACGCCTGGTCTACGGTGCGGACACTCCGTGGGGCCGGCAAATGGAGTACGAGACGCTCGATCGCATCACGCGTGACGATCTGCTGGCGTTCTATCAGCGCTACTACTTCCCCTCAAACGTGATTCTCGCGGTGTATGGCGACTTCGTCAGCAGCACGATGCGGGTGAAATTGGAGAAGCTGTTTTCGGGGTGGAATGCGAAACAACCCGCGGTACCCGCCGTTCCTCCCGTAACCGCGAAGGCGAAGCCGGGCGTCTACTTCGCGGAGAAGAGCGATGTGAACCAGACCTTCTTTCGCATGGGGCACCTCGGCGGCAAGCTGAGCGATAAGGACTACCCAGCTCTCGAGGTGATGACGGACATCCTGGGCGGTGGCGGCTTCACCAGCCGTCTGCTGCAGAAGGTGCGCAGTGATCTTGGATACGCATACAACGTCAGCGCCGGTTGGAATGCGCAGATGGATCACACCGGGACGTTCACAATCGGCGGCAGCGTGAAGGCGGAGAACACCGTAGACGCGCTGAAGGTGATTCGTGAAGAAGTGGACAAGATCCGCACGTCCGAAGTCACCGACGATGAGTTGCGGATCGCCAAGGAGAGCACGCTGAACAGCTTCGTGTTCAACTTCGATACGCCCGCCAAGACCATCCAGCGATTGATGCGCTATGAGTATTACGGCTATCCGAAGGATTTCATTTTCCAGTATCAGAAGGCGATCGCGGCGGTGACGAAGGCCGATGTGCTTCGTGTCGCCAAGCAGTACATCAAGCCCGAGGAGTTCGTCATCGTGGGTGTGGGGCCGAAGGATCTCGGCGCACCGCTGACCGCGTTGAACCTTCCGGTGAACAAGCTCGACATTACGATTCCCGAGCCCAAACAAGCCACGGCGAAAGCGGATTCGCAGACACTGGCGGCGGGCAAGCAGCTTCTGGCGAAGTTGCAGGCTGCGGTGGGCGGCGCGGATAAGATCGCGTCGGTCAAGGACTACACGCACAAGGCGAACGTCACGGTGCAGAACGTGCCGGGTGGTTTGAAGGTGGAGCAGTTGACGAGGATTCTCCCGCCGCAGATTCGTCTGGATCAGAAGCTGCCCTTCGGGACCATCACTGTGTACAGCGATGGAAAGGGCGGAGGCTTCATTGCGGGGCCGCAGGGAACGGGTCCGCTGCCTCCACAGTTCGCGAAACAAACGCAGGAAGAATTGTTTCGGAGTCCGATCAGCCTGTGGCTGAGTGACCGGGTGGCGGGGCGACAGGTGAATGCCGCGGGACCGAACGTTGTTGAGATCACGGATGCGCAGAACAACTGGGCGCGTGTGGAACTCGATGCCGCGGGGCTTCCGGTGAAGGTCACCTACAAGACGCAGGACATGTCGGGACCCGCGGAGAATGAAGGCGTCTACAGCGATTGGAAAGATGTGGATGGCCTGAAGCTGCCGCATTCGATGAAGGTTTCGCAAAAAGGCAAGGTGGTGGCGGAGATCGCCATTGCGGAATACAAGCTCAACTCCGGATTGAAGGAAGAGGATCTTTCGAAGAAGCCATGAACCGGCGAGCGTTGCTTCTGAGTGTTTGCGCGCTGCCTCTCCGGGCGCAGAGCAGGGAGGAGAAGGGCAAGCGTGTGTTGGAGGAAGCCATTGCCGCACTGGGCGGGCCGCGTTTTCTCGATATGCGCGACCGCACGGAATACGGCAGGGTTTATTCGTTCTATCGCGAGAGGCTGTCCGGTCTCACGCATGCGCGCATCTTCACGCGCTACCTGACCCGGCCCGCCGCGCCGCCGCCCGATTTCTTTGGGATCCGGGAACGCCAGTCCTTCGGCAAGGACGAAGAGGACTACGCTGTGCTGTTCAACGAAAAGGAAGGATGGCAGGTGTCGTTTCGTGGCGCGCGCCCGATCGGGAAGGAAGCGGAGGATCGCTTCCGTGATTCGACTCGCCGGAACATTTTCTACATGCTTCGTATGCGTCTGGGAGAGCCTGGAATGTTGATTGAGCACGAAGGCGCGGACGTGTGGGAGAACCAACCCGTGCAGATCGTGAACATCACGGACTCGGAGAACAAGACTGTGCGTGCGTTCTTCCATAGCACGACGAAACTGCCGGTGAAGCAGGAGTATGTGCGGCGCGATGAGAAGACGCGGGAGCGTTTCGAGGAGTTGTCGCGCTTCTCGAAGTACCGCGATGTGACCGGTGTGCAGTGGCCGTTTCAGGTACAGCGTGAGCGCAACGGTGAAAAGGTGTTTGAGATCTTCGCCGAACGGGTGACCATCAACAACGATTTGAAAGACGACATCTTCGCGTTGTCGACGAAGATCAAGATTCTGCCCCAAGCGCGGTAGTTTCGGCCGGCGCGGCAGTTTTGCGTGCACAACAGCTTTGTCCGCAGGCAGCTTTGCGCTTCGTGGGGCATGACAGCTTCGCCCGCACGAACTCCTCGCACCGCGGTCTCGCTGGCACGGCAGCCCCGGCCCAATGAGGCGCCTCTCCCGATCGATCGGGCGGCTTGTGGCCCGCGGCCTTCCGCCGGCGGAAGACCGCGCCACTGGGGTTGGATTAGCTCAGCGCGGGCTTGAGAATCTCGCGCAGCCGCTTGGCAATGATCTCCGCATCGCCAGGCTGTGCGACCCACGTGTTGATGATCAGCTCTTCGCGCGACCCCGGCCCGACTTCAATGGAAGGCTCGCCATCACGGAGCTTCTTCACGACGTCGGAAACAGAGATTTTGCTCTGGTCCCACTTGATGTGGAGATGCGGCACGTGATTCGCGATCTCAGGAATCTTGATCTCGCTCGACACCGTCTTGAACGAACGCAGCGAATCGGCGATGAACTTCACGCGGCGTTCCGCTTCGCGCCAATCCGCGGCATGATCGCGCTTGAGGTAGGTCTCGATCGCGATATACATCCCAAGCAGTTCTTCCTTGTTGACCTTGAGACCACGGCCAATCGTGTCGCTATTCGGAGAGCTGTTCCTGCGTGCGGCGTCGATGAGATCCTTGCGTCCCATCAGCAGACCCGCGCTTTGCGGGCCGCGAATGTTCTTGCCACCCGAGAACGTGACCAGATCGAAGCCCATTTTGATGTACTTCGTCAGGTTCTCCAGGGGAGGCACGTCGGCCGCGGCGTCATTGAAGGTTGGCACGTTGTGCTTCTTGCCGAGCTTCACGAATTCCTCGGCGCGAATCTGTCCACGCGGATCCGCATCGTTGAAGAACAGCATCATCGCCGTCTGGGGATTCACGGCCTTCTCCAACTCCTCGGCCGTCTCCACTTCGATGAACTTGGTGCCGCATGCGCGCACGGCATGGTCATAGCCATAGCGGTGCGACTTCTGCACGATCACTTCGTTCTTCAAGCCTGTGGTGTCAGGCAGGCGCCGTACCTTTTGTTGATCGTTGCCGGTAATGCACGCCGCCGTGCCTACCACCAACGCGCCAGCGGCTCCCGACGTGATCATGACTCCTTCGCATTGCAGCGATTCAGCCAGCTTCTTCGCCACCGCGTCGTGCAACTCATTCAGCCGCACGAAGGATTTCGACGCATAGTTCCATGCCGCAGTCACCTCGGGCATCATCAGCGACGCAGTCAAGGTGGTGTACGTACCCGCGGCATTGATGAAGGTGCGGATCCCAAGCTCCTTGAAATAATCGCGAGCCGCGGGGGCTGCGAGAGCTTCCGCCGCACCCATGGCACCAAGTGCGGGAACAGCGGGAATGGTCTTCAGAAATCGACGGCGGTTTGGCATGCGAAGGGCTTCTCCTCTACAGGCCTCAGTCTATCACTTTGGCCGCGATTCGTCGCTCCAATAGCGCATTGACGGAATAGTTTTCACACTGCAAGAAGTGTGCCGCGGACATCGCAAGCGCGGCTGCGGGCATGAGTCCGATGATCTCGCTCCCGGCGATCTCCACGCCGAGCGCGGCGGCCTCTCTTCTGACGGCTTCGAACACGGCATGGAGCGGAGTCACTTCGAAGTCGGTGAGGTTCATCGACACCTGCGCCAAGCCTCGTGATTCGAGCAGCACACCCATCGCTTTGACGTGCGGCAGACCTCCGGAGGACTGCCGGATGCGGCGCGCGATGCGATCCGCGATAGACACGTCGGCGGTTGCGAGATTGATGTTGAAGGCGAGCAGGTATTTCCGTGCTCCGATGGCGACGGCGCCGGCGGTCGGGTGAAGCTCGGGTTCTCCGATGTCGGGCCGGCGATCGGTGTTGCGCCGCACCTCATCGCGCAGGCCTTCGAAGCGGCCACGGCGGACGTTTTCGAGTCTGCGCCGATCGGGATGGCGGGCGGCCTGTTCGTAGAAGTACACGGGCACGCGCAGATCGCGCCAGACACGCTCGCCGAAACGATGCGCGATCGCCACGCAGTCCTCCATGGCCACGCCTTCCACTGGGACGAACGGCACCACGTCAGCCGCGCCAATCCTCGGATGCACGCCCGCGTGTTGATTCAGGTCGATGCGGCGGACTGCCTCAGCGACAGCGCGGAACGCGGCTTCTTCGACGGCGTCCGGCGAGCCTGCGATGGCGACAACGGAGCGGTGATGGTCCGCGTCGCACTCATAGGCCAGGACGGCGGCGCCCGCCACCGAGGAGGCTGCCGACACGATGGCCTCGATCACGGTCCGGTCACGGCCCTCCGAAAAATTGGGTACACATTCGATCAGTCTGCGTGCCACTCAAACTCCCCTCGCGAGTAGATCACCTGCCCGCGCCGCATCACGGCACGCACGAGGTTCACACCGAAATGATAGGGGATCTCGCGGTAGTCCGGTACGTCGAGCAGTAGAAGGTCGGCGAACTTCCCGGGTTCGAGTGATCCCGTCTCCAGCGCAAGACCAGTCGCTTGAGCCGCCTGCGTGGTGATCGCGCAGAGCGCGGCTTCGATGGTCGTGCCGCCGTTGAGGACCATCAGCGATGCGGCGGTCTGGAGATTGCATGCGGGGCTGCGTTGCGGATGGAAGCCTGAAGCGATGACGGTGGGCGTGTTCGGGGGGACATCGCCGGCTGTGCCTTGATTCCGCACGAGGTCATGCAGGGGGCGAAGCCATGTTTGCGGCTGCTCCGTACGAAGCTGAATGGTGATAGGCGGATCGCATTCCTCCAGCAGTTTCAGCGTGCGCCTGCCGGGCGCCGGGCAGGATACGGCCGTGGTGCCATGTTCGATCAGGCGCTCGACGGATTTGCGCAGGGAGACGCGGGTTGGCGCGTCGCCGAAGAGGTCGGCATCGGCATCCACGAAGCCCGGCATGACGAGGCAGCCTGTCGCATCGAGTTCCGCGGAGCCACGGGCGCCGGAGAGGTTGAGTACGCGGCGGGACGCGCCTACCTGTTCGATACGGCCGTTGCGGATGAGGAGAACGCCGTCGGGGATGATCCCGAGGCCGGGGGCTGCGCCGGATGGCGAGCCGCGCATGGTGACGAGTTGGCGCGCTCCCCGGATGAGGAGAGGGGAATTCACTTGAGCCACTCTACCATTGCGGTTGGTGGGAACTGGGATCTCCGTAGGAGATGCGACGGGCGAGAGAGGGGTTGCGATGTGGGTCTGCGCGCGGGGGAGTGGGACTCCTCCGCAACGGATGCCGAAGAGATGGGAGCCTGCTGGCGGGGCGTCTATTGATCGACCATTTCGACCAGGGTAACCGTGAAGGTGCCGGAGTCAGAGAGAAAGGTCTGCGGGGCGGTAAGTCCGCCGCCACATACACGCATCGAGTAGTTGCGGCCCTGGACAACGGTGGGCATGGAGAGCCCAACGCCACTGGGCAGTACGCTTTTCAAGTTGCCACCGATCATGTTCACCAGTTCACCGAGGGCGTCCTGGACATCGTCGGTGAACTCGTTTGGGATGGGAAGCGACATCAGCCGGGAGGTCCACTGGCAGGCCTGGTGCTCACTGGTTTGCACCAGCACCGCGCCGCGCCATGTTCCGGCGAAGAAAATCGCCGCGGTGACCGAAGCCTGTGTCGGCTCCCAGGGCAAATCCGTCGCAAAGGTCTCGCACTTCAGCATGGTGTGGAAGACGTCTCCCACGATGCGCTGGACCTCGGCGTGATAGGCTTCGACGGCAAATGTTTGCATGACTTGGTCTCTCCTTCGAACGTTTGGTTTTTCCTAAATGGTGCGAGGCGGCTCACGAACCGGTACGGTAGAGCGTGGCTTGTCCGATCGCCACGCGCTCAAAGAGGTCGGTCACGAAAGCTGATGTCTCCGCGCCTCCCAAGGCCAGATATCCCCCCGGTTGAATCGTCGACCGGATGGCCGCGAGGATTTTCTTTTTCGTCTCGGTGTCGAAGTAGATCAGCACATTCCTGCAGAAAACGACGTCGAACGGCCCCATGCCCCGGAAGCTATCCCGAAGATCCATCTTGCGCAGGGTAAGCATGCGCGTGACCTCAGACTTCAACTGCCAATCCAGGCCCTCTCTGGTGAAGTACTTCACCAGGTACGACACGGGCAGTCCGCGGTTGACCTCGATTTGCGCGTATCTGCCTTGCCGCGCACGCGCCAGAATCTGCTCGCTCAGGTCGGTGCCGACGATTTCGATGGACCAGTCCTTGAGCCCCATTTCGAGCAACATCATGGCCAGTGAGTAGGCCTCCTGGCCGCTGCTTGCGGCCGCGGACCAGAAGGAAAGGCGCCGTGACAACTTGCGCTGCTCAATGAGCGGCGGAAGGATCTTCGTGCGCAGCGCTTCGTACTGCGGCAGATCGCGAAAGAAGAGGGTCTCATGGGTGGTCATGGCCTCCACCACCAAGCGCTTGAGGTCCGGCGTCGCACGGGTAGCCCGCAGCAGATTGCACAGGTCGTTGAGGGAGGTCACCTGTTGCTTCTTGGCAACCGGCATCAGGCGCGCCTCCAACAGATAGTGCTTGTCCTGCTCGATGACAATGCCCGATTCCTTGTAGATGTAGTCTTGCAGGAACCGATAGTTGTCCGGGTGGATCGCCTGCTTTCCAGCCGTGGCGTTGCTTGTCATAGTCTGCATGATTGTCCGCTCTCCCCAACCTCAACCCGCAAAGTGCTTCATAATCTCTGGAACCACACATCGCAGCGGCACGATCGAATCTGCCAGTCCGGCTCTCACCACTGCTCCCGGCATACCCCAAACCACGCTTGTTTCCTCATCCTGGGCAATCACGTATCCTCCGGAAGCTTTCAATACTTCGCATCCTCGCATTCCATCCTGGCCCATTCCAGTGAGAATCACCGAAACCGCAGCCCCGCCCCAGATTTCGTGAGCCGCCCGGAAGGTGACATCCACCGCGGGCCGGCACGAGTTTTCGGGAGGGCCCTGGTTCAGTGTGCATACGATCTGTCTGTCTGTTTTGCGCAGGCCCAGGTGATAGTCACCCGGCGCGATGTAGGCCTTGCCCGGCTCCACCACCGCTCCTTCGGAGGCTTCTTCAATGCGGATCTTCGATTGCTGTTGCAGCCGCTCGGCGAGCAGCCTGGTGAACATTGGCGGCATGTGTTGCACCATGAGGATCGGCACCCGGAAGTTCGCCGGCAAGAGGGGAATGATCTCGGCCAGCGCAGTGGGACCACCTGTGGAACTGCCGATGAGCAACACTTTCTTGGGGCCGGCTTCTCTCGCCAACCGCAGGGCTGCCGCAGCAGCGCCGAATGCGCCTGCAGTGGCGTGCCGCGGGATCGGCGCATGGCCGCCATTGCCGGGACCACTCAGGGGCGCACCAGAGCGCGGGCCTGGCTGTCCGGCGAACTCGAAAAACTGCTTCACTTTGGGAATCAGGTCGTCGCGAAGCACGGCGAGCGCGTGGTCCAGGGGGCCGACATTGGAGGGTTTGGTGGCATAATCATTCGCGCCGAGGGTCAGCGCCTCCAGGGCGGATTCGCCACCGCGCCGCGTCATCGTACTAAACATGATGACAACAAGTGACGAATTCTGTTTCCGGATCTGCCGTAACGCCTCCAGGCCATTCATTTCCGGCATTTCCACATCCAGGGTCACCACATCGGGATGCATCTGCTGGATTTTCTGGAGCGCCACGATGCCGTTGGGAGCCGAGCCGATGACCTCGATTTGCGGGTCTTCGGAGAGAGCCGTGGTGAGGAGTCTGCGGATGACCACCGAGTCATCGACCACTAGCACTTTGAGACGCTTACCTATCTCGATTCGCTTTCTTGCCACTTCGCCTCCCTCCCAGGCCCATTCCTCAAGCCCTCTGCCAGGCTCTTCCGCGCCGCACGACTCGCGCACACACGGGTTCCGCACTCACAATCGCGGCGCGCTTGATTCCGGCGCGCTCGATTCCGGCGCACTCGATTCCGGCGCACTCGATTCCCGCATAAAGATTCCATGGGCACAGGCGCTACTGCAACACACCCATCAGGCGTAACTTGTCCTCAATTACTTCTCTGGTAAACGGTTTCATGACATACTCATTCGCTCCTGCCTCCAGCGCAGCGAGCATCTGCTCCACCTGGGTCTCGGTGGTTACCATCATGAGTTTGATTTCGTCGTAGCGATGGTCCGAGCGGACCGACTTCACAAAATCGAGCCCGTTCATTTCAGGCATGTTCCAATCCACAAGAATCAGACCGATGCCGTCGCCCGAGCCCTGCAGCGCGGCCAGCCCCTCCCTGCCATTCGCCGCTTGCGCTACGTCGTAGCCAAGCTCGGAAAGCGTTCGCGAGAGAATCAGACGAATCGTCTTCGAGTCGTCAATCACCATAGCCTTCGACATGCATCTCTCCTCATTCACTGGCTGCCCGAGAAGTTCACTGGCCCCTCGCTTTGTTCGGGGACTGCGAACAAGGGTCTCCCGCCGGGGAGTTCGCCTCCCGATTCCGGTCACGAGCGTCGCTCTGCGAACCCATCGTCCCGGCTCGGGACACTTTCGATAGCAGCGACCCTTTCCGCGGAAGCACCGCCGTCATGATCTTCATCGGCGAAAGACGGGGGTGTATGAGGGGAATCTGCGCCGCTTCATTGCTCGCCAAGATCGCCAGCACGAGTTTTTTGAGATCATGCGGCGTGTACAGGAAGGCCGGTTCGCCGCCGGTCAGCCGATCCTCTCAATCGCGGCTATGACCTGCTCGCAAACATGCGATATCGCCTTCACAGCCAACGTCCGCCCGTGGGACGGCGAATTTGACTCACTTGAATCCCGTTCTTCGGGCAAGGACTCTAGTACCCCAGTAGTGCTACTTGTGACGACGGTCCAGTACGATCCCGCCATGGTTCCATTGCGGGCTTGCCTGCTAGCTTAGCGATAGGAGGGTCCGAGCATGATCAACCGCCTCGCAATGCGCCGGTTCGAACGCAAGAAGGTCACGACCCGCGCGATTCTCGGCTTCAACGATCACACTGGCACGGCACAGGTCGTGCGCGCGAGGGTCGTGGATGCCAGCGCGGGCGGAGCCTGTCTGGAAACCGACGTGCCAGTCGAAACCCGGTCATTTGTTCAGTTGCGTGTCGACGACCCCTCGTTCACCGGCGCCGCCTCGGTGCGATACTGCGTGCGCAAGAAGCTTCGCTATGCGATTGGTATCGAGTTCACGTGTGGATCGGAATGGCCGGCGAAGCACCTAGTTCAGGCCAGCGATCCAGCGCCGTAGGCCCAAGAGCCGTTTCTCCACATCTTCCCGGTCGCGAGCTTCCGGATCCAGCGCCAGGTACCGCTCCAGATCCTCGGCCGCTTCCCGGTAGTGCTTCATTTGCAGGTGAAGATAGCCTCGCTGACGATATTCCACCGCGTCTCCCGGTGACGCGCTGACCAGCAACTCCTGCACCTGCAACGCCTTCTCCCAACCACCGCGCCGCAAATACGCAGCGCGCAGATTGTTCAGCATCCGCAACGCCATCTGCCGTTTGCTGACGGCCGCAAGCGCACCCCAATTGTCATGTAGATCCAGACCCGTAATCCGGCTGGCGAGCGTGAGGCATTCCTCGCCTTCCAGAATACGGCCCTGATGAAACGGATCGATGTAAATCCGGTGCCCTTCATCGTCGTAGGCGACGAGAAAATGGCCTGGCATCCCGATCCCCACCACCGGCCGGTCCAGCCTGCGTCCGATCTCGATATAAACGAGCGAAAGCGTGATCGGCAGACCCGTGCGCTCCATCAGCACCTGATTCAGGCAGCTATTCAGCGGGCTGTAGTAGTCGCCGTCATTGCCCCGGAAGCCAAGTTCCTCGAACAGATAGTCGTTGGCTGCCTGGATGTATGCCAAGGCGTCATCGCGAGGCGAAACCCGTTCACCCAATTCATTGGCGTAGGAATCGAGAAGCGTGAGCCACTCGCCGACGTCCAGGCCCGGGAATTCGATCGTGGCCAGTTCGAGGGCCGCAATGTCCAAGGCTACGTCTTCATTCTTGCGCGCCAGAAGATCGATCAGCTCTCTCACTTGCGGCTAGAATAGCATATCCATGCTCTGGTTCCCCTTGCTTCTGACCGCGATCGGTGCGTCGTTTGGGCAGGTTCGATGGGTGGATCACCCGCTGCCGGTGAGCGCCGAGATTCGCGGCGCCGCCCCCGGTCCTCGCGATCCTTCCGGCGCCTGGCTTTGGGGCGACGGAGTCTTCCAAGCCGGCCTCCGGACCGGCAACGTCACGCGCGTGGCCCAAGGAGACTTTGGAGAGCCAGGGTGTGCCTTCCAGGGAGGATTGGCGCTGCTGTCGCGCCCGGAACAGCTTGTCTGGCTGCGCGGGCCACGGCTGGCGAGGCGAACCATCATCGACACGGAGGCCGACTTTTCGGGCTGCCTCGATTTGACGCTATTCGGACGCAAAGGGCTTCTCATCACCAACCGCGGGCTGCAGGTGAGGTTCTATGAACCTGCGAGCACGGAGCCTGGGGGCATGGTTGGGAGCCCGCGCTGGCCGTATCGCGAGATCTATTCGTTCTACACGGCTTCCTACCAATCGGGACTGATTCACGCTGATGTTGACAGCGACGGAGTGGCCGATCTTTTCTCGGGCAATTACTGGATTCAGGCGCCTGAAATGTTCGATCGTCCCTGGCGCCTCTTCGCCATCAACACCTACAACGAGGAGCCACAATCGGCGCACCTGCGTCTGGCCCTCATCCGGCGCGTGGGCCGGAGCAAGCCGTCGCTGCTCGTCGCACAGGGGGAGATGCACCCGGCGCGGCTCGCGGTGTTCGACGCTCCCGCCGATGTAAAGCAGCTTTGGACCGAAACGCGGCTGGACGGGGATCTTGCGCTGGATCATCCGCGAACGCTCGCCGTGGCCGACTTCGACCGCGACGGACGTGAGGATTTCCTGCTCGCGGAGTCCGAGGGAGCTGCGCGCATCTGGTGGTGGCGTCAGCTTGCCGATGGGTCCTTCGCGCCCTCTCCGATTGCGCGCGGCACCCCCATATTGACGGGCTGGGCCGCTGATGCCGACCGCGATGGACGTCCCGACATCGTGCTTGTGGAGCGGCGCCGTATTCGATGGCTCGGCAATCAACCGCTAGAATGAAGCAATATGAACTGGAGTTCGCCCCTCGTTCTCTTCCTGACTTGTCTGCTTCTCCCGCCTGTTGGGCTGATCCTGCTCTGGCTGCGTCCGAAGACCGGGCTGCTGAAAAAAACGTTCGGCACGATCGCGGTAGCGCTGATTACCGTGGTGCATCTGGTGGTGCTCTTCGGGATGCGGTTCGAACTAGGGGGAGATGGAATACCCGCGTTCGTGCACTTCGGGAAAGCGGAGCAGAATCATGCCGAGGCGCTGGAACGCAGCCGGGCAAAGCAGCCGCCTGTGCCCGATCCCGCGACGGCGCCGGTGGCCCCGGCACAGCAAGTACCCGTACAGCAGGCCAATGTGGCGCCCTCCGCGCTTCCCGTATCGGCGGAACCCGCCAAGCCGGAAACGGCCATTGCAGCCAAGCCCTCCGCCTACTGGACCGATTTTCGAGGGCCGCTGCGCGACGGTGTGTATCCCAAGGAGATCCTCACCAACTGGCCCGCCAGCGGATTGCCTCTGTTATGGAAGCAGCCTATCGGCGGTGGCTATGCCTCGTTCGTGGTGGGGCAAGGCCGCACGTACACGATTGAGCAGCGCCGCGACAAAGAAGTGATTGCGGCCTACGATTTGCAGACCGGCAGGGAGATCTGGACGCATTCCTACGATGCGCACTTTCAGGAGTCGATGGGGGGCAACGGCCCGCGGGCCACGCCAACCTATCACGATGGACTGGTCTACTCGCTCGGCGCCACTGGCGAGTTCCGGATTCTCGATGCGCGCACCGGGGCTGTGAATCTGAAGAAGAACATCCTCACCGAGAACGGGGCAAGGAACCTGATGTGGGGCGCGTGCGGAGCCCCGCTCATTGTCGACGACAAGGTGATCCTGCAGCCCGGAGGCAGCGGCGGCAAGTCGATTGTCGCGTATCACAAGACGACAGGAGAGCGAATCTGGAGTTCGCTCAACGATCAGGCCGGCTACGCGTCGCCGATGCTGGTCACTCTGGCCGGCAAGCGCCACATTGTGACCATGACGGCGAAGCGCGCGGTGGGTGTCGCGGTGGAGGATGGAAAGCTGCTCTGGGAGTATCCCTGGGAAACGCAGTACGACGTCAACGCTTCGCAACCGATCGTCGCCGGCGCGAACCGTCTGTTCCTTTCATCCGGCTATGGCCATGGCGCTGGCGTGATCGAACTGGCCGAATCGGGCAATGTGCTTCGGGCCACCAAGGTCTGGGAGAACAACCGTCTCAAGAACCGTTTCAACAGCTCCGTGCTGCATGAAGGGCATATCTACGGTCTGGATGAGAACATTCTCGCTTGTGTGCGCGTGAGCGACGGCCAGTTGATGTGGAAGGGCGGACGCTATGGCTACGGGCAACTGTTGCTTGCCAGCGGTCATCTCGTGTTGATCAGCGAAGACGGTGAACTGGTGCTCCTGAAGGCGACCCCGGAAAAGCACACCGAGGTGGCGAAGTTTGATGCGATCAGCGGAAAAACGTGGAATGTTCCGATCATTGAAGACGGGCTGCTGCTGGTGCGCAATACCACCGAGATGGCAGCGTTCCGGATCGGCAAATGAGCCGCCGCTTGCTACAATAGTAAGTTATGACGCTCGACGAACTCCAACGCGAGTACATCGCGCTCCGCCAGCAATCGGAAGCTGTGCGGAGCTATCTTTGACGCCCCTTCCAAGAAAAAGCAGTTTGACGAAATCGAGACGAAGATCTCCGCGCCGGAGTTCTGGAATCAGCCTGAGCTGAGCCAGAAGATCATGCAGGAGCGCAAGAAACTGGAGAAGGCGCTAGCCGATGCCAGAATGCTGGAGCAGTCCGTCTCCGATATTGACACCTTTTTCGAACTCGCGAAGGAAGGCGAAGATGTAGTGGCTGATATCGGCCGCGACATCAAGACCCTGACCGCGCGTGTCAATCAGATCGAGACGGAGATGCTGCTCTCGGGAGACAACGACACGCACAGCGCGATCGTCACCATCCATCCGGGCGCCGGCGGCACCGAGAGCCAGGATTGGGCCGAGATGCTGCTCCGCATGTACCTGCGATGGGCCGAACGCCACGGTTTCAACGCTGTGGTGACCGATCAGCAGGAAGGCGACGGCGCAGGCATCAAATCCGCGACCTTCGAAATGAATGGCGAGAACGCCTATGGCATGTTGCAGTCGGAAGTTGGTGTCCATCGCCTGGTTCGCATCTCGCCTTTCGACGCCAACGCGCGCCGGCATACGTCGTTCGCGTCGGTGTTTATTTATCCGCAGATTGATGATGAGATCAACATCGACATCCGTCCCGAGGATCTGCGCGTGGACACGTTCCGCGCGTCAGGCGCCGGCGGCCAGCACGTCAACCGTACCGACTCCGCGATTCGTATGACACACCTGCCCACGAACATCGTGGTGCAGTGCCAGAACGAACGTTCGCAGCACAAGAACCGCGCCAGTGCGATGAAGCAGCTTCGCGCCAAACTTTACGAGCATGAGATGAACAAGCGCCGCGCCGAGGAGAAGAAGCTCGAGGATACGAAACTGGATATCAACTTCGGCAGCCAGATTCGCAGCTATGTGCTCGCCCCCTACCGGATGGTGAAGGATCTGCGCAGCCGCCTCGCGATTGGCGATGTCGATCGTGTGCTGGATGGCGATCTTGACGATCTGATGCACGCCTACCTGGTGTGGAAGAAGACCGGAAAACTCGCCGGCGATGCGAAGGACGATGCGGGAGAGTAGGCTCGGCAGTGGTTTCTGATCAGGATCTGGATCGCGCGGCAGCCATTGTGCGCAATGGCGGACTGGTGGCGATTCCTACCGAGACCGTCTATGGCCTGGGCGCGAATGCGCTGGATCCTGCGGCGGTCGCACGCATTTACAAAGTCAAGGGCCGGCCGGCGACAAGTCCTCTGATTGTGCATGTGGCGGCCATCGAGATGGCGCGCGGACTTGCGCGAGAATGGCCGCTGGAGGCGAATGTGCTCGCCGGCCGCTACTGGCCTGGGCCGCTGACTATCGTGGTTCCCAAGCGCCCCGTGGTTCCCGGCATTGTGACGGCGGGCCTGGATACGGTTGCTCTTCGCATGCCATCGCATCCAGTCGCGCTCGAACTGATCCGGCGGGCCGCGGCGCCAATTGCGGCGCCGAGTGCGAATCGATTCACAGAGCTTTCGCCGACCACCGCGGATCATGTGCGTGCCTCGCTAGGCGATGACGTCGACATGATCCTGGATGGCGGGCCCTGCGATGTCGGCATCGAATCGACTGTGTTGTCGCTGGTCGGCGGCCCGGTGCTGCTGCGTCCTGGCATGATTCCGGTTGACGAGATGGAGCGGCTGCTGGAACGGCGCATCGCGATAGCCGGCAAGGTGGAAGGCGCGCATCCATCGCCGGGAATGCATGAACGGCATTACGCTCCTCGTACGCCTGTGGTGGTTGTGGACGGCGAACCGTTGCCCGAGGGCCGCGGCGTGTATCTCTATCTGCACAAGCCGCTGCCAGCGGAGGTTTCGATCGCGATGCCGAAGGACGCAGCGGCTTACGCCAGGCACTTGTACGACGCACTGCATCAGGCCGACGAAGCGCGTCTCCAATGGATCGCCGTGGAGATGCCGCCAGCCGGGACGGAGTGGTCGGGGATTGTGGACCGAGTGGGGCGCGCGGCGGCGAAGTAGCGGCCAATCGTCGCATCCTTTAGGCCGCAAATGGCACGTCGAGCACTGCGGGCGTAGCTTGTGCTCCCCCGCTAAGCTAAGCCGCTTCGTGAGCAGGTTGGTGATGCAACTGCATCAGCTGTTCAGCGCGGAGGTTAGCTACGAAAGCCCTTCCCCCGACAACGAAACGCCCCGCGTCCGTGCTCAATCTCTCAAGCCGGGACACCTCGGAGCGGCCCGCAGCCCCGTAGGTATTGCCCGAGGCGCACGCCCTTCAAGCCGGACCGAGCACGCTCCTACGAAAGCCTTCCCCCGACAACGAAACGCCTCGCGTCCGTGCTCAGTCTCTCAAGCCGGGACACCTCGGGGCGGCCCGCAGCCCCGTAAGCATTGCCGGGGCGCACCGGCCGGACAAGCCAGACTTGGTTTCCTGGCTGCTTCGCGCGGGGTCCAAATCCGGAGGTACTAAGATGGTAAGAGGCGTTTCGCCTTCTAATGCTAAGAAAACGTTTTGTGTGGAAATTGCGTGATCGCGAGATCACGCTCGGGGACCGCACCCTGATTGTGGCGGTTCTGAATGTGACTCCTGATTCCTTCTCCGATGGCGGACGCTATCAGGATCCCGACCGTGCCTGCGAACGAGCACTCGAACTCGAAGCGCTGGGCGCGGACATCATCGACATTGGCGCCGAGTCGACCAAGCCCGGCTCGGAGCGCATCTCCGAAGGCGAAGAGATCCGCCGGCTCATTCCAGTGCTGAAGAAGCTTCGCGGCAAGCTCGGGATTCCGGTTTGCGTCGACACCTACAAGGCCGCCGTCGCGACGCGCGCACTCGATCTCGATGCCGCGATCATCAATGATCCCTCGGGCCTGACGTTCGATCCGCAGCTTGCCAAGGCGGTCGCCAATGCGGGCGCCGGCCTCATCATCAACCATATGCGCGGGACCCCGGAAACATGGGCTCGCATGCCTTCTCTGAAGAACCCGATGGGCGCGGTGTGCAGTGATCTGGCGGCATCGGTCCATCGCGCGTCGCGCTTTCATGTCGAGCGCACGCGGCTGGTGGTGG
>JAEUQE010000188.1 GCA_016789785.1 Bryobacterales bacterium | reverse complement strand
TGCCACTCCGCGCTCACCGAACATCGTGCTGATTCTTGCCGACGATCTGGGCTACGGCGACCTCGGCTGCTTTGGCGGCAAAATTCCGACACCTCACCTGGACCGGCTTGCCGCAACCGGCATCCGCTTCACCAGCGCTTACACGGCGGCTCCCATCTGCTCGCCTTCCCGCGCAGGGCTCATCACCGGTCAGTATCCGGCGCGGCATGGCATCTTTTCTTACATCGACTCGCGGGCCCGGCAGAAAGCCCTCGGCATGAAGGATTGGCTCGATCCGCAAGCCCCCAGCCTGGCCCGTGCACTGCGTTCTGCTGGTTACGCGACAGGGCATTTCGGCAAGTGGCACCTGGGCGGCGGCCGCGATATCGGGGATGCGCCACTGCCCGCCGAGTACGGGTTCGACGAGTCGTACACGTCGTTTGAAGGCCTTGGTGATCGCGTGCTCCCTCCCGGGCGGCTCGCCGACATGAGCGAGAAACTCGGCCGCGGAGACATCACGCGCGCCCCGAAATCGGAATTGACTCAACGCTTCGTGGACCGCGCCATCCGCTTCGCCGAACGCAACCAGTCGCGGCCGTTTTACATACAGCTCTGGCCTGACGACGTGCACGATCCGTTCCAGCCCTCGCCATCCCAACTTAGTAAGTTCGCCCATTATTCCGAAAATAAGTATCATCAGCAGTATTTCGCCGTGCTTGACGAGATGGACCGCCAGATCGGCCGCCTCGTCGCGCGGATCGAAGATCTCGGCCTGCGGGAGAACACGTTATTTGTGTTTCTGAGCGACAACGGGCCTACTGCGTGGCCCCACTACTACAAGGAGCAACTGGATCCCCCGGGCAGCACAGCCGGGCTGCGCGGGCGGAAGTGGAGTCTTTATGAGGGAGGCATCCGCACCCCGCTCCTTGTCAGTTGGAAAGGGCGCATTCCCGAAGGGAAGACGGATCGCGAGACAGTTTGCGGCGCGGTCGATTTCTTTCCCAGCCTGTGCCGCCTTGCCAATGCCCGCCTTCCCGCGGCTCCATTCGACGGCGAGGATCTCTCGCAGGCGTTCCTCGGAAAGCCGCAACGAAGAAAGAAGGATTTGTTTTGGGAGTATGGCCGGACAGCGACCGGATTTCCCTACCCCGGTCTGGAGCACGACCGGAGTCCGAACCTCGCCATTCGCAGCGGGCGCTGGAAGCTACTACAGAACGCCGATGGTACGCGAGTGGAACTGTATGACTTCGCCGCCTCCGATCGCGAGCGCGAGAATGTCGCCGCGCAGGAACCCGGCGTCACCAGGCGTCTGAGTGAGCGGTTGCTGCGATGGCGTCGCTCGCTTCCGGCGTAGCGGCTTCGGTCTTGCACGGCCGCGCGGGAACCGGCCGACGGCGCCCGCCTGTGTGAGTCCAGCGCGGCGGAATCGGGATCCGGAATTTGGGTGAGGGGTGCGATTGACCGCACTCCAGAATCCAGGCTTCGCTTTGCCCGGCGGTCTGTGAAGCTCAGTATCCCGCCGGATCTCCGGCCGGCTCACCAATCGGTGGCAGGCCCAACCGCTTCCGGCACTCCTCCAGCATCGACGCCGTGCGCGTCGCACCCGACCGCGTCACGCCAATGGCCCGCACGCGCAGCAGCGCATCGAGATCGCGAATCCCACCAGCGGCCTTCACCTGCACATACTCGGGCGAGTGCTTCCGCATCAGAGTAAGATCCTCCATCGTGGCGCCTGAGGGCGCATACCCGGTCGACGTCTTCACCCAATCTGCGCGCAACTCGCCACAAATCTCGCAAAGCCGGATCTTGTGCTCGTCCTGGAGATACGCGTTCTCGAAAATCACTTTGATCTTCGCGCCGCCCGCATGCGTCGCGTCAACAAGGACCTTCAATTCCTCACGCACATAGTCCCAATTCCCGCTCAGCACCGCGCTGATGTTCACCACCATGTCGAGTTCCTCACCCCCATCGGCAAGCGCCTGATTCACTTCGGCCAGTTTGATCGCTGTCGTGTGGCCGCCATGCGGAAACCCGATGGTGGTGCTCGCACGGACGTTACTGCCTTTCAGTAACTCGGCGCAGCGCTTTAGGGAATAGGGCAGAATGCAGACACTCGCCGCGTCGTAGCGCAGCGCCAACTGGCATCCCTCTTCCAACTCCTGGGTGGTCAGCACAGGATTCAGCAGCGAATGATCAATCATCTTCGCAATGTCAAGATACGTATAGTCCATGGTCTCTCCCGCTCTCTCGTCTCATTCTCGCGCAGTCATTGCCAGCGCCACCGCTCCGTAAATCCCGCTCTGATCTCCCAGCGGCGACGGCTCAATGGCGACCGTCTCTGGGGGCAGCATGCCTACCCGGTCCTTCACCGTCCGGCGTAGCGGCTCAAGCAGCAGGTCACCCATTGCCGCCACCCCACCGCCGATCACGACAAGCTGCGGATGCACCGTCACAATCACATTCGCCACACCGATCCCGAGATAGCCCGCAATCCTCGCGATGGAAGCTTCCACCGCGCGATCTCCCAGCCTCGCCGCCTCCGCCATGGATTTCGGAGTAACTGCCTCCGCGTTGCCCGCGGTAAGTTCGAACAACTTCGGCGCGAGCCCGCTGCGCATCAGCCGCACGCCCTCTCCGGCAATCGCCGGGCCACTGGCCAGCGTCTCCAGGCATCCACGGTTTCCGCATCCGCAAAGCGGCCCATCCGGCAAGATCGTCTGATGCCCTAATTCGCCGGCCGCACCGAGCGCCCCGAGCCTTACCTGACCGTCGAGAATCACCCCGCCGCCGATCCCGGTCCCAATCATGAACAGCGCCAGGTCGCGATAGTTGCGGCCCGCGCCGAATTGCAATTCTCCGAGCGCCGCGGTCCGGCAGTCATTGAGCAGCCGCACGGGGCACCCCAACTTACTCCGCAGATACTCTCCGGCCGCGACATCGCGCCACTGGGTCGGCAGATTGGGGAGGAACTTGGTCACTCCGGAGGCGGTATCCACCAGCCCCGGCACTCCGACTCCCAGGCCCAGCAGCCGGCCCTGCGCGAGTTCCGCGCCGAGTTCCGCGATGCGCGCCAGGATAGCCTCGGGTCCTTCCTCTGACCGTGTCGGCGCCGACGCTGTCCGCAGCAGGCATCCATCTTCGGAAGCAACACCGCCCGCGATATTCGTGCCGCCAAGATCAATCCCAACATAGCAGTTACTCATTCCGGTCTCCTGTAACTAGCCGCGCTGTTACCAGCGCCTCGTACAAACGATCCGCCTCTCGCCAAACGCCCCGTCTGTCTGGCCCCGCCGAACCGCCTCTCCCAGCAAGCTGTTGCCGCCGGAGGTCGCCCCAACTCCTGCAGCCGGCGGCGGTGAACCGGCAGGAAATTCCCGTCGCGGCAACTTGCCGAGCCGTGCACTCGGCCGCATCACGATCCACCGCCACTCGCCAGGAACCGGCCCACGGCATGCGCCGCTGGTTGCACGCCGGTGAGTTGGTTGCGGAACTCGTACATATCGCCCCGGTACAACGTGTGCTCATACCACAGCGGTGCCCCGTCGGCGAGAAACCCGACGGATAGAATCAGGAATCCGGCCGCGCCCTGCGGTACCTTCAATAACTCCGCCTCCGACCCGTGGATACTTACCGCACGAATCGCCTGATGTGCGCCGGATAACTCCAAGCCGAACTTCTGCTGCCAGACGCGGTAGAGCGACCCACCCACGTCCTTCCACGTCAGGCTGGTGCAGAAACGCGCAACCACGTAGCGCTTCTCCAGAATCATTGGCACGCCGTCCGCAAGACGCAGCCGCGTCACATACCAGACCAAGTCGCCGGGTGCGGCCCGCAGCAGGCTGGCGATGTTTCCTGGCGCTGCGCCTGCTGCCAGCTTGTCCAGCCCCAACACTTCGGTGGAAGGCTCGCGGCCCGCGGCGTGGGCTTCCTCGTTGAAGCTGACCAGAGCCCGCAGATTGTAGTCAAGAGGCCGTTTCCGCACGAACGTCCCCGCCCCGGTCCGGAACTCCAACAGCCCTTCCGACACAAGCGCAAAGAGCGCCTTGTTGGCCGTGGGACGGCTGACACCGAATCGCTCGGAGACCTGACGCTCGGTCAGGAAGCGGTCGCCATCGGCAAACTCGCTCGCCGCGAGTTCGCGCAGTTTCCCGTGCAGTTGCCGGTAGACCGGGCTGGGCGCTGCGTGTGACATGCCACTCTCCTGTCAATTGGCCTAGCCAATGCTACCACAGCCAAGTGCTTGTTTCCAGTATCTTGCCGGAATTGGCTTAGCCATATTAGGCCGCACATGCTGTATTTCGAAACGAACCCACCATCCTCAATTTGTCTGGACTGCCCCGAACTGGACTATCCTGAAGGGGCAGGACCTCTCCCTCATGACCCGACGCACCTTTTCCGCGGCTACGGCCGCCATCACCTTCAAGCTGGCTCCGAAGTCCGCCGCCCAGCAGACCTCCACAACCAAGGCAGCCCCGGTGAAGATGGGTTTCATCGGCATCGGCATCCGGGGCATGTACCTCCTGGAGCAGTTCCAGAAGTTGCCGGGCGTGATTCCCGTGATCACCGCCGACGTCTACGACGGCCACCTCACCCGGGCCAAGGAAGTCACCAACGGGGCGATCGAGACCACACGAGATTACCGCCGCGTCCTGGACCGAAAGGACCTGGACGCTGTAGTCATCGCCACTCCCGACCACTGGCACGCCAAGATGACGCTGGAAGCGATCGCCGCCGGCAAGCACATCTACCTGGAAAAGCCCATGGCCTGGAGCATCGAGCAGAATCTTCAAATCGTGCGCGCGATGGAGGGCAACCGAAAATGCCTCATGGTGGGCAGCGAAGGAAAAACATCGGCAATTACACAGAAGGCCCGCGAGATTGTGAAATCGGGTGTGCTCGGACACGTCAACATGGTACGCATGGCGAACACCCGGAACTCGCCCGAAGGCGCTTGGGTCTACGCGGTAGCCCCCGACGCGTCGCCTGCCACCATTGACTGGGCGCGCTTCATCGGCCCTGCTCCCAAGCGCGACTTCGATCCGAAGGTCTTCTTCCGCTGGCGCTGCTGGTGGGAATACTCGGGCGGCGTCGCCACCGACCTGTTCGTGCACATGCTCACCCAGTTGCACGAGGTAATGGATGTGCCCGCGCCTGTCTCGGTGGTCTCGCAAGGCGGAATCTACCGCTGGAAAGACGGACGCTCCGTACCCGACGTCATGAACTCGGTCTATGAGTATCCTGGAGAATTTGTCGCCGACTTATACGTCAACTTAGGCAACTCCTCCGGCGAACGCGGGATGCTGATCATGGGGTCGAAGGGCACGCTCACCGTGGGAATGCGCAGCCTGACGCTACGCGCCGAGGCGAATCTGCCGGATGTGCAACGCTACGGCACCGCGGCCTGGCCGGATAAGATGCGCGCGGAGTATTTCGAGTCTCGCGGCCATTCGGCTGACGGGCGGCCGAAGAAAGCCTTGCCCCCGATGCCCAAAGCCGAGGAGATCCTCGTCGACCGCGGCACTTCGCACCTGGAGCACTTCCTGATCTCGGTACGCGAAGGCGCTCCCAGCAAGGAAAACGCCTGGGATGGGCATGCCGCCGCAAGTTCCGCCCATTTGGCCAACCTCGCCTATCAACAGGGCAGGAGACTCAAGTGGGATTGGAAGACCGGCCTGATTTCTTAGTAAGTCAGAATACGGAAGCCCGAAAATCGGGGAGTCAGAAGGCGGGCCGCCGATCCGATGGCGAAAGCCTCGCGCCAGTGAGCCAACAGGGCGCGATAGGCGGCGGAGAGAGAAACGGCCGGATCGTAGATGTGCGCAGGTTCTGCGCCAACTCCGTTCAACTCCAGCACCAGAAACTCGCCGCGCTGCAGAGCTTCCACGGAAGCGGCACGAACATCGAACCTTCCAAAGTAGAACCCTGGATGGGCTTGCGCGACGCGATCCACGGCTCGATCGAGAGCTTCCGTCCACAGGGCTGAACCGTCGAGAAAGATCGTGCCCCGGCAGTGTGAACCGATCTCGACCAGCGCAACCCGCTGCCCCGCGGGAGGGATCGAATCGAAAGGCGTCCGGCAAGCGTGGCGATAGGCTTCCAGGAGGAATCGTGCCCGCTCATCGGCGCGCACCAACTGCTCGACGGTTCGCTCTCCGTCGCCAGTGACGGTGGGGAACGTCTTGCGCGTGATCGAGACCAGACGGCCACGCGAGTCGCGAGGGTGCCGCTGGTAGAATAATCCGAACTCCTCGCCTGACACGTACTCCTGCGCGATGGTCGCGCCGCGCGGCGTTTGAAAGTAGGCTGCAACGCCGCCAGCCGATCGTGCAATCACGACGCCCTTGCCGCGTTCGCCGACATCGGGCTTTAGGACCAGCGGATAACCGTGGCCGGCAGCGGTAGCCTCAGCGGCATTCCGCGCGAGCGTAAATGGCGCGACATACTCGGGCGCACCTCTGTGAAGATGAGCGAGCGACTCACTCTTTGACTCGCCCACCAACCCACCATTCTTCATGCCTGGATTGGCCTTCATGAACACCGTAAACGAGCGATGGCGCACGCCCAGCCAAAATAGGTAAGGAATCAGCGGCAGGTAGGCCGCCCATGCGGGCCAGAACTCCCAGCGGCTCCATCGCGTATTGCGAAGCGCAACCATGGCCGCCGCTGGCAGCGCAAACCAAAGCAGATTCGGAGCGCTGCCCAACATTGCGGTAGCGCCAACCAAGCCGGGCGTCCAGATCGCGACTGCCGCTGCGAGGTATGCGGCGAACTTCACAAACGGCATGCGCATCGCGCCCGCCGCCAGATAGGTGGCCACGCGAAATCCGGGGAGGAAGCGGCTTACAAATACCGCTCCATCACCATAGCGTGCAAACCAACGGCGGGCGGGCTCCCAGCGCATCCGGTCAGCCGGAAATGCGCGGCCCGCGAGATAGATCGCCACATCGCCAACGAAGATCCCCGCCGCACATGCCGCGATGCCGGCCGCCCAGCCCATATGGCCCGAGGCGATCAGCAACCCCGCGCTGACGCAGGCGAGATCTTCGCTGGCCAACGTGGCGGCGGCCAGTCCCAGGAACTTTACGGAATCAGCGTCAGGCATAGTTTCTCCGGCGGCGCACTGCGGCAGGGCAAACCGGCCGAGTAAAGGAACGTGACTTGGTTCGCGGTGACGGACACTTCACTGTGGCTGACCGTTTCCGCATCTTCGCGATGCATGCATGGGGAGAACGCGCTGGCCCCGCCGTTGTGGCTGCGATGAAAGTCCTCTGGTCGGGCGAAGCGGCGAAATTCCTGTTGCCGCCATGCCCGCACCGAAGCGGCTTCAAAGGACGAACTCACCAGCGGAAGAAACGGTTCTCCGTAAGGCAGGATGGCCAGTTCGGTTCCGTTCCACTCCGCGATGGCGACCGGAAGACCGGGCTCCGCCATTAGGACCGTGAATGCCGGAAAGCTCGCCAACGCGAAACCCGAAAGGCGTTCACAGGCCTGTTGCGAGGATCGGGAATTCGCAAGCATCAACGGAATGCAGCCACGGCTGTTTCGCGGTTGCATTTGCGCCGGCGTCTCGCAGTTCGGCGGTTCGTGGTTCATAGACAAGCAGGCGCCGTTCAGCAGGCAAATCGCAACGCCATATTCGTTGACACTCAGCCAGGTGCCTCCGTGGTCGCCGTCAACAGGCGCCAGAATCCGCACACCGGCGAGGCGCCGGGTTTTCGGCGCGATCGCTGGAAGCCGCGTTCGTTTCTCATCCCGGTTGCAGAACAGGCGATATCCGCCCGCGGTGTAAATCCAACTCACAGTGCACATGGGTTACGCCGCCTCCCCCCGCATTTCTCCATCAGACCGGCGGGCATGGTGGAGGAGAGTAGACGGCGCCACTCCGAAATCGCAGGGAACATCGGCGCCCAGCAGCCGCAGTGTGACCGCCATCAAAGCAAAGTGGTGCACCGTGTGGCTGGAGAGGACCTGTAACTCACGCCCCACGGTGGAAAGTACGAAATTACCAAGCAAACCAAGCCCCTCAGAAGCTTCCACCTTTACCCAAAGCCGTTTGTCGTACTCGAGGTTCTCCACTTCGGCAAGACGCGAGAACATTCGCTGGGTCTTCCGGATGGCGGCCGCGCGATCGCTCTCCACATTTGGATCGCGCTGGCGAGCATCATAGTCGATCGATCCCCGCGCCAGCCCCGCAAGGAAGCACTCATAGAAGTCGAGGATGTGCCGCAAGTGGCCGCCCGCCCGGTGCGGCTCCAGTCCCGCGGGCGATGAGGAATAGTGCTCGTCGCGCGTGTTCGCTAACAGATCCAGCATCTGGCCCAGCCAGGTGCGGTTCGTTTGAAGCAGGTCTCGCATGGCGTTCGTCATTTCGCGCATTTCATGCCGCTAAGCCGCACGATTATTCCTTGTTGAATGAAGTTTTCGAGCGGAATAACCGGCGGCATGACAGTCCTTTCTTGCCGGGCACGGTGATGTGGACGAACAACAAAAGAACCGCTTTGAACTGGACCGAGTATTTGTGCGAGGCGCTGCTGCTGGGCCTCTTCATGCTGGCAGCCTGTATCTTCGCGACTCTCCTGGAGCACCCCGCGGCGATGGCGCATGAGGTACTGCCGGAACCTTGGATGCGCCGTCTGGTGATGGGAGTGGCAATGGGTGGAACGGCGGTGATTCTCATTCACTCGCCTTGGGGCAAGCGCTCCGGTGCGCACTTCAATCCTGCCGTCACACTCACTTACTGGACGCTGGGCCGGGTAGCGGCGATTGACGCTCTTTTCTACATCGCTTTCCAGTTCGCGGGTGGATTGGCTGGTGTGTTCGTGGCGAGAACGATGATCGGCTCGGCCCTCGATCATCCTTCGGTCAACTATGTAGCGACACTACCCGGCGCCGATGGTCCGTTAGTGGCGTTCGTGGCGGAAGGCCTCATCTCTTTCGGGCTGATGAGCGTGGTACTCCGCATGGCGAACAGCCGCGGCTGGTCCCGGTTCACGCCGTTCGCGGTTGGCGCGATGGTAGCGTCCTTCATTCTCTTCGAAGCGCCAATTTCGGGCGTGAGCATGAACCCCGCGCGAACATTCAGCTCAGCCATTCCTGCCCGGGAAAGTCTATGGCCTGGCATTTACTTTGTTGCGCCGCCGTTGGGCATGCTGATGGCCGCGCTCGTCTTTCACCTGGAGCGCGGAGCGGCCCGCGTCTACTGCGCGAAACTCCACCATCACAACCGGTATTCCTGCATCTTCCGGTGCAACTACGGAGCTATCAATGAACGATAACCAATACGACGTCATCATCGTGGGCAGCGGTGCTGGCGGCGGGACGCTTGCCCACCGGTTAGCCCCATCGGGTAAGCGCATCCTGCTTGTCGAACGCGGCGGCTATGTGCCGCGCGAGAAAGATAACTGGAGTTCGCTCGCCACCGTGAAGAACGGTAAGTACAATACGCGCGACATCTGGTACGACAAGGACAACCGTCCGTTGCATCCCCACACCAATTACAACGTGGGCGGCAACACCAAGTTTTTCGGCGCGGCATTGTTCCGCCTGCGCGAGGAGGACTTCGGCGAAGTCCGGCACCACGGCGGCATCTCGCCCGCATGGCCGCTCAGTTATCGCGACTTAGAACCTTACTACACGCAAGCAGAGAAGCTGTACCATGTCCACGGCGAGCGCGGTGTGGATCCTACCGACCCGTGGGCAAGCGAAGCGTATCCCTACCCGGCCATCAGCCATGAGCCGCGCATCCAGCAGCTCGCCAACGACTTCGAGCGCCTGGGCCTGCGTCCGTTTCACACGCCGCTCGGCGTGATGCTCGACGAGAAGAATCCGCAAGCGAGCCCGTGTATCCGCTGCGAAACCTGTGACGGATTCGCGTGTCTGGTCCATGCCAAAGCGGATGCCGAGACGGTCTGTATCACCCCGGCTTTGCGGCATTCCAACATCACTCTGCTTACCAGCGCCAAGGTCGACCGGCTGGAGACTTCGGCCTCGGGGCGCGAGGTGACCGGCATCATTGTCGAGCGTGGCGGCGTTCGCGAAAGCTATTCGGCGGATATCGTCGTGCTATCCTGCGGCGCAATCAACTCCGCGGCGCTTCTGCTGCGTTCGGCGAATGACCGTCATCCTCAGGGTCTCGCCAACGGGTCAGGTGTGGTGGGCCGCCACTACATGGGCCACACCAACTCCGTGCTCTTCGCCATTTCCATTCATCCCAATCGCACGGTGTTCCAGAAGACTTTGTCGGTCAACGACTACTACTTTGCTTCGAAGGAATGGGACTACCCGATGGGCCACATCTCGTTTGTCGGGAAGTTCGATGGCACGATGTTCTCGGCCGGCGCGCCGAGGATCGTACCGGGCATGACGCTGGATGTGATGGCGCGGCACTCCCTCGATTTCTGGCTTACTTCCGAAGATCTGCCGGATCCTCGGAACCGGGTCACGCTCAACCGGCAGGGGGAGATTGTGCTCTCCTACACGCCGAACAATCTGGAGGGGCACAAGCGCCTCACGAACCGGCTGAAGGAACTGGTGAAGCAGGCTGACTGCCAGGATCACATCATTCCGCACAACGCATTCGTCGGCGATCGCATTCCGCTGGCGGGAGTCGCGCATCAGAACGGCACTGTGCGGTTCGGGCGCGATCCGAAGACGTCGGCGATTGATGTCAACTGCCGCGCGCACGAGGTGGACAACCTCTACGTCGTGGATGGTAGCTTCTTTCCCTCCAGCGCGGCTGTGAATCCCGCATTGACCATCATCGCGAATGCAATGCGTGTGGGCGATCACCTGAAGGAGCGGCTGCAATGACCCGGCGTCTGATTCTATTGCTGGCCGCGGCATGCGCGGTTCTGCCCGGCGGAGAGAAGATATCCGCTGTCGAGTCGATCGGCATGACCGTCTCGGACCTCGACCGTTCGGTGTCCTTCTATCAGCAGGCCTTGTCCTTCGAGAAGGTGTCCGAGTCCGAGAGTTCGGGCGAGGAGGCGGAGCGCCGCACAGGCGTGTTCGGAGCGCGCATCCGGATGGCACGTTTGCGCCTCGGCGAGGAGTTCCTTGACTTGACGGAGTTCGTCGCACCGCGTGGCAGGCTGGCGCCGGATGATGCCCGCAGTAACGATCGATGGTTTCAACATGTCGCGATTATTGTGCACGACATGGATGCGGCGTATGCCCACTTGCGGCGGCATCGCGTCACGCATGTGTCGCCGGGGCCCCAAACACTGCCGGATTGGAACCCAAATGCCGGCGGAATCCGCGCTTTCTATTTCCGCGATCCGGACGGGCACCCGCTCGAGATCCTCTCGTTCCCCCCTGGAAAGGGCGATGCGAAGTGGCATCGGGCGACCGACCGCATGTTCCTCGGGATCGATCACACCGCGATCGTCGTCGCCGATACCGAAGCGAGCCTCCGGTTCTACCGTGACCGCCTGGGCCTGAGAATAGCCGGAGAGAGTGAGAATTACGGACCGGAGCAGGAGCGCCTGAATAGCGTTTTTGGCGCGAGGCTGCGGATCACAGCCCTGCGGGCCGCATCCGGACCAGGGATCGAACTGCTCGAATACATTTCCCCCGCGGGCGGACGCCTCTATCCCGCGGGAACTCAACCCAATGATCTGGTCTATTGGCAGACCAGACTGTTGTCCCAGTCTGTCTACGCTCCCCAATCGGGCGCGCGGCCAGACTTGCATTCCACCCTTACACGCGATCCGGACGGCCACGCCATCGAGATTATGGCGGGCCGCTGAAAATCCCGGATCATTCACTTCCAAATAAGGAGAACGAACATGCAATTGAAGAAATCCGCGAAGGCCCTGATGGCCATGACTGTGATCCTCTCGTCGGTCGCCGTAGGCGCGCTGGCAAAGGATCATGAAAATCAGCAAACGTCGATGTTCCAGGGCCCAAAGGCCAACACGGGCACGGCCCTGTTCATGAAGGCGAGCACCAAGCGCATGGTGAAGGTTTCGCCCGACTTCAAAGTGCCCGACACGCCCGCTCCCACATGGCGTCTGATCGACACCAAGGGCAACATCTACACATTCGACGCCTTCAAGATCAAGGGTGGCGAGAAGCGCGAGATCGAGGTGCCTGCCTACGTACCCAACATCGCCAAGGTGCAGGTCTATTGCGCCTTCGCGGAGGTGGTGCTGGGAGAAGCGAGCTTCAGTACACCGGCCCGATGAGGAGAGCCTGGCGAGGCGGAGGGGCGGTGTCCCTCTCCGCCCGCTGGAGTTTGAAACTCACCCGGACTTGCGGCAGACGCGGCTGCGGTGCGCAGCGGTGCCGTATTGGCCGGGTTGTGAGAGCCGCAACCCGAAGTGCCCGAAGCCGATTGAACCATGGAAGCCGTTCGACCGTTCCAGGGCGCTGCCGGAGTGGGTGGAGTCGTTCTGGGCCGGAGGCACGAATCGTGCCCCGAAAATAATTCCTCCACGCTGGAATACGCCAGGGAGTGCGAGGCATTCCTACCACAACGCGCCGTATCCCTGCTGGAGGTGCCAAGTTATGACTCAGTCCGCAACACAATCTACAGACCCCGTCAGTTTGTTTGACACGGAAGCCATGCCGCACATGGGGGACATCTTTCGCACAGCCGTGCGAATCCTCGGTGATCGTGGCCGCGCCGAAGATGTTACCCAGGAAGTCTTCCTGCAAGCATGGAAGTCATTCGAACGGTTTGAACCGGGAACTAACTGCCGGGCATGGCTGTTCAAGATCCTGTTCCATTCCATTAGTCACTACCGCCGGAAATGGTTCCGGTTTTCGTTTGTGAAGGAGTCCGAGAGCCTGATCGAGTCCTGTGTGGCCTACACGCCACCCATACCCGACCGCCTCACTGACGAGGAAATTCTGGCGGCTCTGGACCGCCTTTCACCGGACTTCCGCGCTGTGGTGCTGCTGGTCGACATTGAGGAGTTCTCCTATAAGGAGGCTGCGGGAATTCTTACTATTCCCATTGGAACGGTAATGTCGCGATTGAACCGAGGCCGCCGGCAATTGCGCGAGCAGTTACTTGGAGTGGCCGAATCTTATGGGTTTTCGAAGGCGGCAGTGGAGGGTCAAAGAGCATGAATCGAAATTCGTCATCACTGCCGGTGGATTGCCAGCGCTGCCTCAACAGCGTGGATGGCGGTGCGCCACCGGAGCAGTGGCGGGAACACGCCGCCAACTGTGAATCTTGCACTCTCGAAATGGAGGTTCGAAACAAGATGGTCAATCGTCTTCGAATGGCCCAAAAAGGCGTCGCGGTGCCTATCGGGTTGGAGACCCGGATTCGAGCAGCGATCAACGGACAACGCCAGCCACGGAAAATGGGTTGGTTGACGGCTCCCGGATGGATGGCGGCCGCGACCGCGTTTGCGATGGTCGCCGTACTGGGCATTGCATATCAATTGGGGCACCTTCGATTTTCGCAAGCCTCACAAGACTGGTACATCGCTTCGGTGTCGTCTCGCGTGGCCTCCATTCTTCGAGTTGGATTGAAGGATCACATCCACTGCACGGTGTATCGCAAGTATCCGAAAGCTCCGCCGCCGGTGGAAAGCTTCGTCGCTGAACTCGGACCAGAGTATCGCGATTTGGTCGGGGTCGTGCGGCAGCAGGCGCCTTCGGGCTACCAACTGGCCGTCGGGCACAAGTGCCGCTATGAGGGCCGCAAGTTCGTTCATTTGGCTCTCAGGAACGGCAGCGGAAAGCTCCTTTCGCTGGTGATTGCGGGCAAGGATCAAGGCGAGTCGTTCGCGACGGAGCGGCTACCCGCGGCGCTCAACCATGACGGAAGGCCGTTCTTCGAAGCCCAGGCACAACGGTTCGCCATCAGCGCTTTCGAGACGGACCAGCATCTCGTGTATACGGTGTCGGACCTGCCGGCGGATCAGAACATGCGGATCATGGTGGCAATGGCGCCGCGGGTGGTGGAAATACTGGCCCGATAGCTGAGAGTTAGAAATCCGCTCCGGGAAGGCCGATAGTGGAAACTCCGGCGCCACAACACCCCTTGATTACCAGGAAGTCGCGGCTGCCTCTCCTCGCCCATCGCACTGCGGCCTTCCACGATGGGTATGCGACTGCTCACCAGCCTGATGCTCTCGCGCTTACGGCGGCGCAAAAAGGGACGGCAACACGATTAAAGGCGCCGCCGCGCGTTGGGAGGAACGATCAAACGATTCGAAGCCGCCGATGCCGCCGCGCCTCCACCCAAGGGTGCCGTCCTGCTCATCGGCGGCTCGAATGCGCGGCGCTGGACGAATGTCGCCGACTATTTTCCCAGGCATCGCGTGATCAACCGCTGTTTCGGCTGCGCGTGGCTGACCGGCGTGCTACACTACATCGGCCGCATCGTGCTGCCCTGCGCGCCCGAGACCATCCTCCTCAACGCCGGCGGCAACACCCTCAGAGGAAGACCCGGTTCTAAGCGTGTGAAACTGGCATCATGTCTCTCTCCTCGAGATTTCTGGTTGTATTTCTGTTGGCGAGCGCTCTTCAGAGTGGAACAATCTCCGTTGTTCGATTCCCGGAAAACCCGCTGGTAACCGTATTGAGTGACCCGTCGGTCGGTGATAACGTGAATGGCCCTTCGGTGATCCGAGTTCCGCCCTGGGTCAAGAGGCCGTTGGGCCGCTATTATATGTACTTCGCGCATCACAAGGGACAGTTCATCCGTCTTGCCTATGCTGACTCCTTGCGCGGCCCCCGGAAGGTCTACAAACCAGGTGTGCTCAACGTTTCCGCGACCGCGTTCTTCCGTTCGCAGCCGGCCCCCCCCGCATGCTGGCCTGCCTTATACTCATGTGGCCTCGCCGGAGATCTACGCCGACAACGCACAGAAGAAAATAGTGATGTGGGCTCATGGCTATTGGACCGAGGGCCGGCGCTGGCCTGAAGCGCCCGCTGACGCTCAGCAATGGCTTCGGGCCAAAGGCTACGGCCAGTACACACAATCCGCCGAATCTGTAGACGGCCTGACTTTTGTGACGCGCCCGGCAATCACCAAACAAAGCTACATGCGCGTGTTCAATCGGACGGACCATTTTTATGGCATGGCCCGCTTGGGTCAGCTACTGCGCGCCAAGGATCTTTCATCGACCTTCGAACCAGGCCCGAATCCCTTCCAAGACGGACCCTATGCCAACCGCGTCCGCCACATCGCACTCATGGCGCACGAGAACTATATCGACGTCTTTTTCTCCGCCATCGGAGATGCCCCCGAGAAGATCCTGCACACGACGATCCCGATGATTGGAGATTGGACCCAATGGCGGGCAACCGCCTATGAAGAAGTGCTGACGCCACAAACCAAGTATGAGTGCCCGGAGATGCCCACGGCACCTTCAAAGTCAGGCGAAATCCACGGACCGGCAAAGCAACTCCGAGATCCAGCATTGTTTCTTGAAGGCGGAAAAGTTTACCTCTTCTACACGGTCTGTGGTGAACAGGGGGTCGGCGGCGCGGAGATCACTTTTCGATAGTGGACGATTGGCCGCTACCCTTCCGCTATCGATCGTTGCCCGGTGCGCGCTCAGATCTCCGGCTCAATTCCGATTCTGGCGTTGAACGCCGTTCGGATGCGCCGCTTGCATCCGACGTATCTCACGGTGGTTTGGATCAAGACATGACCGAGAACGAACTGGATCTGTTCCAGTATGTGGCCGTCTGAGGGCGCGGACCTTGCCATGTCAAATACACGGGAATAATGGGGCGGGTTTGCGGATTCCGGGAGTATGCGTGCAACAGGCAGCCCGATGCTAAATGGGTTCACACGCATGACTCGATTGGGAGGTGCAGGGAGTGAGGAACGCTGAAGAGATCCGCCTTGAGGAATCGCGCAAAAGAGAAGTGCATTGGAAGCGTTGGGGGCCTTACCTCAGCGAACGCGCTTGGGGTACCGTGCGTGAAGACTACTCGCCGCATGGAACCGCCTGGGAGGACTTGCCCCACGACCACGCCCGGTCTCGCGCCTACCGCTGGAATGAAGACGGGCTCGCCGGCATGTGCGACCGGCACCAGCGTTTGTGCTTCGCTCTCGCGCTTTGGAACGGACGCGATCCGATTCTCAAGGAGCGTCTCTTCGGCCTCACCGGGAACGAAGGCAACCACGGCGAGGACGTGAAGGAATGCTACTACTACCTGGATTCGACGCCCACGCATTCGTTCATGCGGCTCCTCTACAAGTACCCTCAAGCGGAGTTCCCCTACGGACGCCTGGTGGAAGAGAATCAACGCCGCGGACGGGGCGAACCCGAGTTTGAGCTGACCAACACCGGCGTGTTCGACGATGACCGGTACTTCGACGTCTTTGTGGAGTACGCAAAGGCAGGGCCGGAAGACATCCTCATTCGCATCAGGGCCGAGAATCGCGGACCAGAGGCGGCGCCCCTTCACCTGCTGCCCACGGTCTGGTTTCGGAATACCTGGAGTTGGAGTGAAGGCGCCACGAAGCCACAGTTGCGCTTGTCCAGAGAAGGCGAGATCGAGATCGATGGCGGCTACTGGTTCCTCTACGAGCCTGGACTGCCCGCGCTGTTCACCGACAACGAAACCAACACTGAGCGCCTCTATGGACATCGGAACGGCAGCGAGTATTTCAAGGACGCATTCCATGAAGCGGTGGTGCACGGCAATCACAGCGCGGTGAATCCGGCGTCGCAAGGAACGAAAGCGGCGGTGCACGTGATCTGGGAAGTGCCGCCAGGCGAAACCCGGGAACTGTGCTTCCGTCTCACCAACGACCGGCGGCCAGTGGATTTTGGGCAGGTCTTTTCTGAACGCGAACGCGAAGCGGGCGAGTTCTACGATACCGTCATTCCGCGCGATGCCGGACGCGAGGAACAACAGGTGATGCGGCAGGCCTTTGCCGGGCTCCTGTGGTCGAAGCAGTTCTATCACTACGTGCATCGAGAGTGGATCGACGGCGATCCCGGACAACCGCCGCCACCACAGGGCCGCAAGCATGGCCGCAATCGCGACTGGGGCCACCTGTACAACGCTGATGTGATCTCGATGCCCGACAAATGGGAATACCCTTGGTACGCGGCTTGGGATCTCGCCTTTCACTGCGTGCCGCTCGCTTTGGTGGACACCGAGTTCGCAAAGGAGCAGCTCACACTGATGGTGCGGGAATGGTACATGCACCCGAACGGGCAACTGCCGGCGTATGAGTGGGCTTTCGGAGACGTGAATCCGCCGGTTCACGCGTGGGCGGCCTGGCGCGTCTACAAGATCGAGAAAAAGCGTACCGGCCGCGGTGACCGGGTATTTCTCCAACGAATTTTCCATAAATTGCTCCTGAATTTCACATGGTGGGTGAACCGCAAGGACACCGAGGGGCGCAACGTTTTTCAGGGCGGATTCCTGGGCCTGGACAACATCGGCGTTTTTGATCGCAGCGCGCCGTTGCCAACCGGGGGACACCTCGAGCAGGCCGACGGCAGCGGATGGATGGCCATGTACTCGCTGAATCTGATGGCCATCGCGCTCGAACTGGCGCGGGAAGACCCTTCCTATGAAGATGTCGCCAGCAAGTTCTGGGAGCACTTCCTCTACATCGCGCACGCGATGCAAAAGCTCGGGCTGTGGCACGACGAGCACGGGTTCTTCTATGACCTGCTGCATCTGCCTGAGGAGGGCCGCGAACTGCCACTGCAAATCCGGTCGATGGTAGGCTTGATCCCCTTGTTCGCGGTGGAGTCCTTGGAGCCGGCTTTGATGGAGAAGCTGCCGGGATTCCGGCGCCGGCTGGAGTGGTTCATCGAGAACCGCAGCGACCTGACCGCCAGCGTGGCGTGCATGCGGCACGAGGGCGAAGGCGAACGCCGTCTGCTCTCCATCGTCTCTCCGGAACAGTTACGGCGCGTGCTGGCAATCATGCTCGACGAGCGGGAGTTTCTATCGCCCTATGGTATCCGCGCGTTGTCGCGGCGTCATCACGATGAGCCGTTCGTATTGCCGGTCAACGGACATTCTCATGAGGTCCGCTATGAGCCGGGCGAATCGAGCACGGGCCTGTTTGGTGGCAACTCGAACTGGCGGGGGCCCATTTGGTTTCCGGTGAACTTTCTGCTGATTGAGTCGCTCCAGAAGTATCACCACTATCTCGGCGACGGCTTCCGGGTGGAGTGTCCGACAGGGTCCGGGCAGTACATGACACTGTGGGAGGTTGCCGGGGAACTTTCGCGCCGGCTCGCTCGCATCTTCTTGCCGGATGAGACTGGACGCCGCCCGGTACATGCGGATGATCCGCGCTATCAGACCGATCCTCACTGGCGTGACCTGGTGCTGTTCTACGAGTACTTTCATGGCGACACGGGGCGCGGTGTGGGAGCGTCGCACCAGACCGGGTGGACAGGGTTGGTGGCGAAGCTGATGCAACAAACCACGAACGCGCAGGAATAAACCGCGGCTGCGCCCGGATCCCGAACACTTGATTGTCAGGAGACTGATGTATGACTTCGCTGAATGACAAATGCGTCTTGATCACAGGGGCAAAGGGCGAATTGGGTACCGCCGTGACGCGGGCATTCCTTGCGACCGGCTCACGCGTCGCGGGCGTGTCGCGATCAATCGCCAATTCCGATTTCCCACACGCGCAGTTTCTCGCGGTTCCCGCTGACATCGGTTCGGTGGAGGGCGCGCGTAGCGCGGTCAACACGGCATTGGCGGCCTTCGGAAGCCTCGATGGCGTGATCCATCTTGTCGGAGGCTTCGCGAGCGGCGCGATGGCCGATGAGACTGGCTCGGACGAGGTAGA
>JAEUQE010000187.1 GCA_016789785.1 Bryobacterales bacterium | reverse complement strand
CGAATCGAATCCGTGAGATCGGGAGGCGCTAGCACCCACCCCACGCGCCAGCCGGTCACCGAGTAGGTCTTGCTCATGCTGTTGACGAGAATCGCGCGGTCGCGCATTCCGGGAATGGCATGGATCGGAATATGCGATGCGCCATCGTACAGGATGTGCTCGTAGATCTCGTCGGTGATACAGAGCGTGTCGAACTCCTGGCACAGGCTCGCGATATACTCGAGATCCTCGCGTGCAAATACCCGTCCCGTCGGGTTGTTGGGACTGGTCACGATGACGGCTTTGGTGAGCGAGTTGAAGGCGCGGCGCAGTTCATCGCGATCGAAGCTCCAGTCCGGCGGCCGCAGTGACACGATGCGGCGGCGCGCGCTGCAAAGCTCGGAGTCCGGCCCGTAGTTCTCGTAGTAAGGCTCAAAGACGATGACCTCGTCGCCGGGATTGGTCACCGCCAGCAGCGATGCGATCATGCCCTCGGTCGAGCCGCAGCAGACCGTGATCTCGCGCTCGGGGTCGAAGTCGAGGTTGTACCACTGGCGGTACTTGGCGGCGATCGCGTCGCGAAAGGGCTTTGCGCCCCAGGTGATGGAGTATTGGTTGAACTCGGCATCGATCGCCTGATGGGCCGCATCCTTCAACACCTGCGGCGCCGCGAAGTCCGGAAAGCCTTGCGCCAGATTCACGGCGTTGTACTGGATGGCGAGACGCGTCATCTCGCGGATCACGGACTCGGTGAAGTTGTGGGTACGATTGGCGCGGAAGCGCTCTCTTGCAAAGGGGGCGGTCTCTGGTTGTGCGGGCGCGGCCATAGTTTCGAGGGTACCGCACTGGCCGTCGAACGCTCTACTTCTTCGTCTTGGCCACGGTGCTCTTCTTCGAAATGCCTGCCTTCGGGGTGCGGGTGGGCGCCGTGCGGGTGGAGCGCGCAGGGGCTGCCGCCGCCTTGGGCTGGGTCACCGCCGCGGGGCCAATCATGGCCGGAACGAAGGAACTCGCATAGAGGCGCCGGTAGACATCGGCATTGCGCATCACGATCTGCACGTAGTCGCGGGTCTCGCGCAAGGGGATCGTCTCCACGAACTCGGCCGGTTCCCGGTAGTTACCCCACTGCACCCAACGCAACACTCGAGATTTGCCACCGTTATACGATGCGAGAGCCTCTTCCCATTTTCCCTGCAGAGAGTTCAATAACTGGCTGAGATAATAAGTGCCTAATTTCAGATTGATTTCCGGCTGAAACAGCATGGAAGAGTGGAAGCGCTTGATCCCGTTGGTGCGGCTGAGCCACTTGCCCGTGCTCGGCATGACTTGGGTGAGTCCGTGGGCGTTGGCGATGGAGACGGCTTTCGGGTTGAACTCTGATTCCTGCCGGATAAGACCCGCCACAACATAGGGATCGATTGACTGACTTCGAGCGTTGCGTTCCACCGACTCACGGAACGGCAGGGGGAAAGCGACCCTCCAAAACGACTCAGGCGCGGATTCCCAAGGAATGGACAGGTATCCCGGAACGTAGGCCTTTACCGCCCGTAGCGCCTCGTCCGGCGCGTTGCGCTTACCCAACACCCTCGCCAGTTCGATGGCAATCACATGGGGCTGGCCATCGTTGCGCGCAGCGAAGCGCAATTCCTGCTCGGCCCAATCGTTGAGCTCTCCCGATTCGAGCAGGCGCGCCCGGGCGATCCGCTGCCTGCTGACGGGCAGAGGATCGAAGCTCGCCGTCCGGCGGTTCTCGGTGAATGGAATCGACCGCAGCCATTCCAGCGCCGGCGCCGATGGGTTGGCGTTGCGCATCCCGGCCGTTTGCAGCCGGTCGCGGGCCAGCATCGCGTAGTAGTGATTCGGATAGCGGAGATCAATCTCGGTATAGTAGACCTTCGCCGCACCCACGTCCTTCGTCTCGGCGTGACGGCCGAGGAAGTAAAGTGAAGCTGGAACCTTCTCGGACGCCGGATAGTGCTTCAGGTGGTTACTGAACAACGTCTCGGCATTCGCCTGATTGCGAAGGTAGTTCGCCCACGTGACCTTCCAGTCGCAATAGGAAGCCTGCGGCTTGTCGCGAAACGTCTCGGCACAGGTGCGGTAGATCGGCTCATAGCTCTCCTGCTCATTGCGATTGAGGAAGAGTTCGGCTGCGGCCAACTGGGCCTCCAGCCGCCAGTGCGAATTCGGATACTTGCGGCCAAGCTCCGCAAGATGCGCCGTCATGTCGCTGTCCAAATCGAGCCGCCGCGCACACCAGACCAGATAGTGAAGCCGCTCGGCGTCCGCCTCCGCGCTGGCCAATTGGAGCGAGCGGAGGTGCCGGTAGGCGGACTGATACTGCCGCGACTGGAACTCGACGACGCCAATCCGCACCCTGGCGAGATCCTGATCGGCACCTCCAAGCGTCTCGATACTTTGCTCGAGTTCGCGGCGGGCTTCGAGATATCGGCGTCCGTCGGCGAGCCCTTTGGCCCGTGCGAAGATGTACTGGGCAAGAACGGGAGGGAACCGATCACTCAGTTGGCCACGCAGGCGTCCCAACGCGTCCACCGCGTCTTTCGCCTCGGTAGTGTTCGGGTATTGATAATAGGCCCGCTGGTATTGCGCGGCGGCGGATACAACGTCGCCTGTACCTTCGTAGGCACGCGCAAAAGCAACCAATGCTTGTGGTTGCGGGAGTTTCTGCGAGTACTGCCTGAGTAGAGCGAGCGCGTTCTGAGGGCGCCCGGACTGCACTTCCGACTCGGCGGTGTAGAGGATCGCACGAGCCATGAAGGGGGAGGCCGGTTGAAAGGAGTAAACGCGGCCGAAAGCTGCGATCGCCGCCGGGTAGTTCTTCAACTCGAACTGTGAGGTACCTAGGGTAAACCACACATAGTCGGCGATTTCCGGAATACGATCGGGGAGTGACTGAAGCCGTGCAATGGCGGACGAGTGTGCGCCCTTGCGCGCTTCTTCAACGGCTGCGGCCAGTTGAGTGACTGCGTCACGCTTGGTCTGGGCGTATAGCGTACCGCCCATCGCAACAACCGCCCACCCGAGGGTGAGGCTAGCGTAACGCGCCCGGATAGTCCGTCCCCAATGCTTCTTCATCATTGTTCGCCAAGGTTCGCACCAGCTCCTGATGGAGATAATCGGCCATGGAGGCGCTGTTGTGCAGGTACTCCTTCTGAAACTCGAGCCGGGCACTGTCGATCTTCGATCGCAGCACTCCATAGATATCGCGGATCTCACGCCCGTGGCGGACGGCGGCGGAATCATAGAGCCGCATCTCGGCAATCCGCACACGCGCGAATCGCTGAGCGCGCACGTGCAACTCCTGCTCCTCTTCGGAAAGTGGTTCTTGATGTTGAGACGCGGCTGCCGGGTGGGCAGGTTGCAATGCGTGTAATTGAATCAGGCCACTGCCGGCCGCGGACGTGGGGACCTCGGCGGGCTTGGGCTGAGTGTCCGACGCCAGCGTTGCGATCAACTCCAGAGCATTCCGGTCGAGCCCGGAGGCCCCTTGGTCGGCATAGAGAATGGCGCTGACACGGCCAGCGGTGAGGATCGGGAACAGGTACGATTTGGTGGCCGGTGATTCTGCGAACTCGGCGATGATGCGCGGCCCGAGTTCGCTGGGAGTGCGAAGCGCGACGGTGGTGTCTTTCGATTCGATGGTGGTCGCGATTGCGGGCGCGGAGGCAACCTCGGCGTCGGCTGTATCGAAGAGGCCGGCTCGGGCGCAGAACGGCGACGCGCTTTCGATCAGGATGGCGCGCCACTCCTCGGGCGTCTCGGCAAGGCGGAGCCGGCGCGCGGTCTGATTGAGTTGCTCGGTGGTCTCGCGTTGGGAGCGGGCGATCGCTTGATCGAGGATCGGGGCGAGGTCACCGAAGCGCTGCCCGACGATCTGGCTGATGTGGTCCTGCCATCCCGCGCGCAACTGCTCTTCCACTTTGGCCACGTGGATCTGCCAGGCGGCCTGCAACTGTTCGCGGGCCGCGCGTTCCAACTCGCGCACTTCGTCGTCGAATGGCATAAAACAATTTATCCCCTTATTGTACTGGGAAGCGGCGTCGATCTGGAACGAAAAAGCGGACGGGGCGCTGGAGGCCGCATGTCGCTTGGGTTGAGAGAATGTGGCTCGTGAGGGCACTACTCTCTCGTGGGCACTTACGATCTCGAATTCAAGCAGCTCTTTGAGGAGGACCACCGGGGCACGCTGTCCCTGTTCGCGGACATTGGGCTGGACGAGGATGTCGAGGTGGAGATCGTCGACCGCGAACTCACACTGCCGACCAAGCATGTCGACCACGCGTATCTGGTGACGCGCAACGGACGCCGGTCGATCTATCACTTCGAAGCCACCACCCGTTATCATCTGCTGCGATTCGATACGATTCTGGACTACGCCTCCTCGCTGGACATCAAGTATCATCTGCCGGTTTACAGCCGGTTGGTCGTGCTGGTGGAACGGGGGATGCCTGCGCGGATCCCCAAGAGACACGCCCGGCGTGCGGGGGATAGTTACCGGTCGATCAACTTGCGGCTGGTCAAGCCATGGGAGATTCCGGCGCGGGCAGCACTGGCGCTGAAGCGGCCTGCGATCCTTCCTTGGATTCCGCTGTTGAATGCCACCGAAGAGGACCACGAGGAAGTGGCCCGGCGTCTGGTCGGGATGCGAGACCGGGATTTGGCGGCGCGCACGTCGCTGATGGCGGGATTGCGCTATGGTGATAAAGAGAAGTTCTTCCGGAGATTCGAGAAGATGATAACCAAAGACATTCTCAGGGAATCCTGGGTCTACCAGGAGATCGAGGCCGACGGTGTGAGGAAAGGCCGACAAGAGGGCAGACAAGAAGGGCGGCAAGAGGGCCGGCAAGAGGGCAGACAAGAAGGGCGGCAAGAGGGTCGGCTCGATGGGGAGCGATTCCTGCTTCGCCGTCAGATCTCCCTACGCTTCGGTACGCTGCCCGAATGGGCCGAAAAGCGCCTCGCGGACGCCACTTCCGAGACCCTTGAAAAATGGTCCGAACGAATCCTCACGGCGTCTTCCCTTAACGAATTGTTCCCCTGATCTCAACCGGGGCGCTGATTCTCAGCCCGAACCACCTTCGACGTGATGATTACCTCGCCCACGTGGCGCAGGTTGTGTTCGGCGATGTGGATCAGGAGTCCGGTCACATTGCTTGGCAGTTTCTTCCGCCCGACCTCGCGCGCTTCGGTGAGCATCGCGGGATCGATGCTCCGCACCTCGTCGCCGACGCGCTGGAACACGGCTTCGATCGCGCGCAATAACTCCTCGCACGACGCGCCTGGCTCCTGTTCCGCGCGCATAGCCTGAAGTTGCCCTTCGGTCAACGCCTCTCCGCGCGCATAAGTGTAAAGGCGATCCGTGCTGCCTGCGATATGCCGCAGATGAAAGCCGATCGCGCCCAGCCCCATGGGACAAGCCCAGATCTGGTCCGCGGAAAGCTCCTCGGTCCAATGCCGCAGATCGAGCAACACCTGTTCGAAGCTATGCAATAGAGCCCGCGGCACGGGATGGACATCGGTGAGCGAGCCACTCATCCAGGGTTCCACCAATGCCCTACCCTTCCCTGCCCAACGTCATCACCAGATAGTGCGCCTGCGTGGCGCCGATATTCTTCCACCCGTGATGCTCGTTCGACGCGATGTACGCAATGCCGCCCGGTCCGAGGGTGGTCACGGTGTCGCGAATGGTCACCTCCAGCGTGCCCTCACGCACCACAAGCACTTCCTCGTGCACGTGCTGATGTGGCGGATGCGGCGCGAGTCCCGGCGCAAGTTCCGTATGGTGCATCTCGATTGCATAGCCCGATCGCGTCTTGCCGTTGAGCACGGCTCGCGAGCGATTCCGTCCGTTGTTGCGAACCGGTAGTCCTTCGAACGGAAATGTCTTCGAGGGCAAGGCGGACGGTTGCGCGGTCGCGGCACCGGCCACAGCCACGCCCAGCAACAATGACTTCAGATCCCTTCGACGCATGTGGCTCCTTTCCAGGCCTCGCACTCCGTTACGTTTTCAACCACCGATCCATCCAATCAAACGCGTCCTTCTGCATCTCCGCATCGAACTTGTGCGGGCCGTCGTAGAAGTTGCAGCGATAGCGGTCGCGCGCGCCGGCCTTCTGATACACGCCCGCCAGGATCTTGTCGGCACGCTCCATCTCCGGCAGCGTGAAAAGCTGATCCTGACGGTTGTTCAACACCATCACCGGCTGCGGACAGGCGAGACCAAGGATCTCGGGGTAGTCCAGATCGCGGGATAGCGTCGGCACGTAGATCATCCACGTATGGGTGTAGCACTTGTTGAGAAGGTAGTCGCGCCAGGTGGTCATCATGCCAACCGCACATGCGCACTTGATGCGTTCATCGGCACCCGTCAGATACACCGTGCGCAAGCCGCCTCCCGACAGTCCGCAACAACCCACCCGCGCCGCGTCGACATCGGGACGCGAGCACAGATAGTCGACCGCACGTTGATCATCATTCACAAAGATGCCCGGCCAGGTGAGACCAGCGCACGTAAGGCTCTTCGCAATGAGGTGCTCATGCTCGCCCGCGAAGCGGTTGTATTTGTCGATCTCTTCCTGCGCTTCCGGGTTCACTTCCGCAAGGTCGCGTTTGATGATCTGCGGAAGATCGGCGTAGCGCATGCGCCGGCTACCGAAAGTGAACGTGTCGTGCACCAGCACCGCATAGCCACGGCGCGCAAGTTCGTTGGCCCAAGCGAATCCACCGTAGTAGTGTGCCTGATGCTTCACCATCATGGGATGTTGATCCGCGCTGATGCGTGTGATCTTGCGATACCCGAAGTACTTGTTGCCGCCGTGATCATGCAGGCCCACAATGCCGGGAAGCTTGCCCCGCGCGTTTGCCGGCTTGAGCAACACGGCTTCGGTGGACGGGCCATATGGCAGTTGCCAGGAGAGATGCTCAATGGCGAGCCCGTCGTATTCGAACTGATGCTGCACCGTTACCTTCGGCGTGCCCGAATTTGCGGGTTGAAGCAGCATGGAGCGGTAGCGTTCGCGCGCCTGCTTGCGCCATTGCGCGACATCCTTGAACTCGGGCCTCCGGAAGGAGAGCCGAGGAGGGTCGGGCACGATGGACGCGGCCCAATCGCCGTAGGCGCCTAGCATGTTCGGTGTTGGCATGGATGCTCCTGATGAAGAAATCTATTTCACGCCGTAGAGATTCGGGCGGATGCGCTTGTAGTCAAAGCGTGCCGGGTCCACCGCGGTGACACCGCCGGAACTCACTTCAATGATGCGAGCCGAGATGGGTTCATAGGCGGCCCGCGGCGCGACGGTGCCTTTGGCTACGAGGATCTTCATGCGCTCCGGAATGATGCCTGCGCTGGTGAGCTGGCCGAGCGTGAAGGGGATCACGCGTTTAGGAGTGAGCAGGAGGAGATTCGGCATGTCCTGGGTGGATCCCTCCACTTCGATCACCGCAGAGATGCCCATGTCCCAATACCGGCCGCCCCCGTGGCGAACGGCGGGCTCAATGAATTTGCCATCATAGACGCTTTTCACGCGGCCCTTGATGCGAATGGAATCGCCGTGCATGTTGTCGGTCTTGCCGCCGACCGGGAAGTCGAACTCACCGCCCACGCCCGCCTTGATCGCCGCCTGTACCGCGGCTGGATCGGCAATCGTCATCGCCCAGCCTTCAGCCTTCTGCTTCAGCAATTCGGCAAGTACAAAAGTGCTGTCACCGGCCGACCCACCGCCGATGTTGTCACCGGAATCCATCAGCGCAACGGGAAACTTGCCGTTGTTCATCGCCATGCGTACCGCGTCGGCCGCGTTGGGCGCTTTCAACTTCAACTGGTCGCGCAGGCTCCACAACATATTGCCGAGCCGCTCCGCCTCACGCCGCGCAAGCGCCGGATCATTGTCGGTGACCACGACCACACTGGGCCCCATCGCAGGGATGTCGGCATATTGATAGCCGCCGGCAACGCTCGCGACCAGGACCTTCGGATTGTTCTCGATGCGCTTGCTCTCATCGGTGATGGGCTTCAGCGGAGGAGCGAATGTGTTGTGGTAGAGAATGTTGTAGAGCATGGGCGGCTTCACGATTGCCTGCACTGGTTTCACTCTGCCTGCAACCACGTCCGCCATGATCTTCGCCGCCTGCACGCCACGATCCTTCGCATCCAGGTGCGGGCACTCTTTGTAGGTGATGAGCACGGTGCTCAGCTTCACGATCTCTTCGGAAACGTTGGCGTGAAAGTCGTGCACCACGATGACGGGGATGCGATCGCCAAACGCTTTGCGGACGCGACGCACCACTTCCGCATCTGCATGGGCGTGGCTCTCGGTGACCATGGTGCCGTGGAGAAACAGAAGAATGCCGTCAAGCTTCGGCGCCCGTTTCAACCCGTCGATGAGTTCCGCGGTGAGTGTGTCGAAGGCTGAGTCGAGCACCGTGCCGATTGTCTGCGGCCCGGCGATCACCGTGGGATGGAGATCGAAACCATAGGTCCCTGCGCCTTCAATGAATCCCGCCGGAGTGTTGTTCGCGTTGGCGGAGAGAGTGAGGATCTCCTGACCTCGCAGCGTGCCCTTCGCGCCGCCGATACCGAGTTCAAAATCGGCGAGTGTGGTCTTCTTCGGGTTGAAGGTGTTGGTCTCATGCACGATGCCGCCGACGCCGATCAGAGGCCTCGATTGCGCACCAGCAGCCGCGCACACGATCAGGAGAAATGCGAGATGGCGCATCCGAAGATGATATCAGGCGAGCCTGTGCGCTAGAACTCCAGCCGCATGGTCACCTGCACCTGACGTGGCCGGATGCCGAAGCCGCCATAGGAGTTCAGGAGGCTCGCGATCCCCTCTGCGTTGGGCACGTTTAATCCATGCAGGTTGAACACATTGAACACATCCACGTTGAGACGCAGCCTGCGGAAGCCGCTTTCATCAAAGTTGAAGTACTTGAGTAGCGACGAATCCATGGTCCAGTTGAACGGGCCAAGGCGATTCTGGTTGCGCCAGGGATGCAGTCCCGTATCGAAGTTCACGCGCTGCACACCGCCGGAGATCACCGGCAGATAGACGAAGTCCGTATCGTAATCGGCGTTGTTCGGATCGGTGGGCTGGCCGCCTTTGGGCCACGGATTCACGGGCTTCTGCGCCGGCTTATAATTCTCCGGCAGTCCGAAGACCCCGTTGCGCAGACCGGCTGCGTTGTAGCTGTTGATGAAGCGCTCTGAGATGTAACCGTTGAACCAGAGATAACCCTCAATGCAACGTTCGTCGGCGGCGCTTGTCGCGAGCGCCGGGGTGTTGCGGCAATCGAGAATCTTGTGCTTGTTGCGATACACCTCGAACTTGCCCATCTCACCCCACTCGGCGGTGGGCATTGTGTACCACGTGCTGAAGATTGTGCCGGTACCGCTCAGACGCCATCCGCCGATCAGGTTGTTCAGCATACCGCGAGCATTGCGCGCGAACGGCTTTCCCTTGCCGACGGGCAGGTCATAGATCCAGTTCCAGCGGATACGGTGCTTCGGAATCGCCGTGTCGCGATCGTAGTTGAGGAAGCGGTTGAGAGCTTTGAAATCGCTGGGAACCGCCCCAGGAAGATAAGCCGCGGGATTCACCACATCATCGCGGAAGGAGTTGCCGGCAAGCCGCAGCGCATTCGTCAGCGTATAGAACGCCTGGAATCCGAGTCCGTTGCGGAAACGGCGTTCCACTTCAAGAGCCCACGTCGAACTGTTGATATAGCCGGTGCGTGTCAGCAGACGTACATCGGTGTACGCTTCCTGATTGTAGGGCCGGCGGAGTACACCCGCGAACTCACCGGTGGGGAGAGCGCGGCCTGTGGTGAGGAACCATACGTAGTCCGTCTGCGTGCCGTTGATGTTGTACAACTGATCCGCGTTCTTACCGTGCTTCCCCTTGTAAGTCATGCGCATCACCGTTGACTTCGAAAGCTGCTTCTCAACCGCGAGGTTCCACTCGTAAATGCGAAGGCTGGGCTGCTTGCCATCCATGCCAACCACACTGGCGCCGCGGCCGACCGAAGCCGGATTGTCGAGATCGATGACATTCGCGCTGTTGACGCCGGTCTCGATTTCGGGCACTGTGCGCAGCAGATAGTTGGCGATGCCATCCGGGCTCTGTGCGGCGGCATTCGGATTGAAGTTGTAGTTGGCGCGGAACGGTGGCAGGCCCGAGAACTGTGCCAGCAGCGTTCGCATGGGAACGGCCGAAATGTACAGGCCATAGCCGCCGCGAAGGATCCATGGCGTCTCCGACTCCGTCGTCAGGCGGTAGGCGAAGCCCCCGCGCGGGCCGATATCGAAATAGTTCGACGGAAAAAGCTGCTTCGGCTTGCCCAGTTCCTCCGCACTCTTGAACTTCACGCCCACGGACTGGAACGTGCGCACGACGTTGGGATTGGTGACACCGAGACGATAGTAGTGTTCCAGCGGCTCCGGGAACATGAGGGAACCACTCTCGACATCGAACGCCGAAAGCAGATTCGATTCCTCCGTGAATGCCGGGTTGATGTCCCATCGCACACCGGGCGTCACCGTCAGCCGCTGCGTGAGTTTCCATGTGTCCTGCAGATACATCCCCATATTCTTCTCGCGCACGCGCATGATGCCGCGCTTCAAGCCGACCGAGTAGTTTCCCGCATAGCCGAGAAAGAAGTTCGCAGCATCGTGCCCGGTTTGTGGAACAGCTTGTGGAGCGATCGGGCTGCCAAGTGTCGGCGACTCCAGAGCGGTGGCCAGGCTGTTGAACGCGACGGAACCGGAGATCGCACCCTGATCCGGCAGCAGATGCTGCTTCTCATGGTGATAGCGGAATCCGAAGGCGATGTTATGCGTGCGTTTGATATAGGTGTAGTTCTGCTCCAGGTTCGAGATCATGCTGTAGAGCTGCCGGCGATTGTCGCCCTCTACATAGTTCATGAATCCCGCGCTGGTAATATTCGGCCATCCGATTTCGCCAAGCGGATTCGGCAGACCAAGCTCTTTTGACCAGTCCTTGTCCACGGGCCCAGTGACCGTGCGCGAAATCTGCCAGGTGCGATTCGCAAGCGTCTCGACAAAGAGCGAAGGCCCGAAGGTGTGAATCCAACTGATGGCTGCCGAACGTCCTCGGACCGGAAGGAACGTGACGTTCGCTTCCTTGTTCGCTGTTGGCGCGCCCGTGGTTCCTCCGGTGCCCATGAAATCGGCCCGCCGCGTGCCGCCATTGAGTTTGAAGAAGACGTTGTCTTTGTTCGTGAAGCGATGGTCCACGCGAATGGTGAGCGGGTTGTCGCTTAGGTTGGGAAACCCGTTGGTCGGAACCACCATTTTGAGGTTGTTCGCAACCACGGGGTTGGTGATGTCGGTGGGCAGCGGCGTGATCTCGTAGATGCGCTTGGCAAACGCATTGAGGCGCTGGATCGGAATCTGGTTGTTCTGGAACGGATCGCGAACGGACACAAGCCGCCCGTTGATATCTTCCATCCGTGTGCTGAGCGGATCGTAGAGTTGCAGCCTGCGTCCCTGGGCGTCAATCAGGCTGGAGAAATCCCCTTCCCGCATGGCGGCGGTCGGCACGCGAAACTCACGGGTGAGACCCTGCACCAACTCGACGCCTTCGCGGGAGACAAAGAAGAAGCTGCGGTTTTTACCGTTGTACCAGTTGCCTTCGCCGATTCCCGGCTTCGGAAGGATGATGGGCCCACCAATGGAGCCGCCGAACTCGTTCCGGATCAACTTTGGTGTTTGAAACGGACGGCCATCAAAAAACACATCCTGCCGGGCGCGAGCCACACCGAACGCATTGTTGCGGTGTGTTTCGTAGACCCCTACCTTGAGCTGATTCGATCCGCTCTTCGTCGTAACGATGACCGAAGTAGGGCGCGTGTACTTCGCCGAGGAAGTACTCGTCTCGATGCGGACTTCACCGATCGATTCGAGTCCTTGGAGGTTCGCCGATCCGCCGAACTCGCGATTGTTCGCGGCGGCGCCGTCCTGCACATAGTCAGTCGAATACGTCATCAAACCGCTGACGCGCACCCCGCCGTTGACGTCGTTGATCGCTTCCACGCCGGGAGTCACGTCTTCCAACAGAACGTTCAGATTGCGCCCATTGATGGGGATTTCCTGGATGCGTTGCGCATCGAGCGTGGACGCATCGGTCGGGTCGGTGGTGGTGACCAGCGGAACGCTATCCGTTACCTGCACCGTCTCGGTCACTTGTCCAGGTGTGAGCAGGGGATCGACCACGGCCGTCTTGCCGGTCTCGATGGTGATTTCGCTCTCCCACGTTTTCATGCCTTCCATCGACACACGGACCTTGTATTTGCCAATGGGAAGCGGTGGTGTGGCGTAGTAGCCGTCGGTGTTCGATTCGGTGTTCGTGACGCGATTGGTGGCAAGATGAGTGATCACGATCTTGACACCCGGCACGACAGCACCGGTCGGATCTTTCACGGTGCCTTGAATGGAGCCGCCACCCGCGCCTGATTGCGCGAACATCCCCGTCGCCGCGGCGATCCACAAAATCCAGCAAACCAAGATCTTGGGAAGCATAGAAGCAATTCGTACAATTCTACGCGATCTCCACGCATTGCGCGGGGGGGCCGGTTGGTGTTATTGAACTTGCTTCAGCGCCAGGGCATGACGCGCGATCTCCTCCCGGCGGGCGGGCGCCAGCCGCACCAGGTTGCGAAGTTGCAACTCCATTCGCGGGATCTTGCGAAGCCGTTCTTCGTTTCGCATCAGGAAATCCCAGTAAAGCGTGGTGAACGGGCAGGCATTCGGTCCAGTGGCCTCCGCCGGATTGAACCGGCAGCTCGAACAGTAGTTGCTCATGCGCTGGATGTACTTGCCGGTGGCGGCATAGGGCTTCGATGCCATCAGCCCGCCATCCGCGAACTGCGACATTCCAATGACGTTCGGCAATTCCACCCACTCCACGGCGTCCACGTAGACCGCCAGATACCACTCGTGGATTTCCCTTGGCGACACGCCGAGCAACAGAGCGTACAGACCAGTAACCATCAATCGCTGAATGTGGTGAGCGAAGCCATACTCCAGAGTCTGCTGAATCGTGTCCGCGAGGCAGCGGTATTCGGTCTCGCCGGTCCAGTAGAACGCGGGCAGCGGAGTATTCGCCTCCAGCGCGTTTCCGGCGGCGTACTCCGGCATGAAGGTCCAGTAGATGCCGCGCACATACTCGCGCCATCCGAGGATCTGCCGGATGAAGCCCTCAACGGATTCAATCGATGCATGCCCCTTTTGCGTGGCGGCTTCCGCGGCTTCGATCACCTTTCGAGGAGACAGCAGCTTCAGGTTCATCGCCGCAGAAAGACGGGAGTGAAACAGGTATGGCTCGCGCGACCACATCGCATCCTGATAGCGGCCGAAGTGCGGCAGCCGGTGCTGGATGAAGTCGGCAAGTGCCAGTTCCGCCTGCTGGTGGGTTACCGGAAAATCGAAGTTTGCAAGGCTACCGGGGTGCCCGGCGAAGCGTTCCTCCACCAAGTGCATCACCTGTCGCGTGGTTTCATCAGGCGCAAACGCAATTGGATTTGCGAAGGGCGGCGGTCCCGATTTCGAGAACGCTTCACGATTCGCCGCATCGAAGTTCCATTGCCCGCCCATTGGCTCCGAGCCCTGCATCAACACACCATGCATGCGACGCATCTCACGATAGAAGAACTCGAGCCGCAGTTGCTTGCGTCCGCTGGCGTACTCGCGGAACCATGGAAGCGGGCACAGGAAATGGCGGTCTTCCCGGATTTCAATCGGGCACTGCTCCTGCACCGCCGCTGTCTGAATCTCCTCCCGCACGCGATAGTCGCCCGGCTGTACCATCACGATGCGGTCTGGCTGGTGCTGGCGAATCGCGCGCTGAAGTTCGCTGCCCAAAGTCTGGGTGTTCGTGGGGTCGTCGAGGGTGCGATAATCGACGTTCCAGCCCCGGTCCTGCAAGGCTTCCGCGAAATGACGCATCGCGGAAAGGAACAACACTGTGCGAGCTTTGTGGCTCCACACATGCGTCGACTCCGCGGCAGCTTCCGCCATCCACACGATGGCGGCATCGGGCGTCATGTGATCGAACGCCGCGGAGTCGAGGTCGAGTTGATCTCCGAGAATAACAATCAGGCTTCGTTCGGGCATAAGAGAATGATGCGTTCGGCGAAGTGTCGCGGCATTCTTCCATCCCACGCATCGCGAATCCGCGAGGGTTGATGCTTTTTAGCGCCAGTGGAACCTTGCGAGCATCTTCAAACGCGTGAGAATTGTCGTGATCGGCGGAGCGGGCGGCATCGGATCCGCCCTGGCGCGGAAACTGGCGGCAAAAGGGATTGAGCTTTTGCTCTGCGGGCGCACGCAAGATACGCTGTCGGAGATCGCGTCCGCAACCGGAGCAGCCACGCGAGTGGTTGACGCACGGGACCCGGATGCAGTGGAGACAGTGGTGGCATCCTTCGGCCCCATTGATGGTCTGGTGAACTGCGCGGGTTCCATTCTGTTGAAGCCGGCTCATCTCACTACCGCCGCCGAGTGGCGCGAAACGATGGAAACCAATCTGACCACAGCCTACGGGGCCGTCCGCGCGGCCGTGAAAGCGATGAGCACGACTGGGGGCTCCATTGTGCTTTGCTCCACGGCAGCCGCGCGTACCGGCTTGCCGAATCATGAAGCGATTGCCGCGGCGAAAGCTGGCGTGATCGGGCTTACGCTGTCAGCCGCGGCCACCTATGGCCCGCGGAACATCCGAGTAAACTGCGTCGCACCGGGACTGGTCGATACCCCGCTCGCCTCACGCATCACGTCGAACACCGCGGCATTGAACATGTCGAAGGCAATGCACGCGCTGGGCCGGATCGGCAGACCGGAAGAGGTCGCAGGCGTGATTGCATGGCTACTCGATCCGGAGAACTCCTGGATCACCGGTCAGGTGATCGGTGTCGACGGCGGGTTGGGAACCGTCCGGAGCAAGGGTTGATTCCATCGTGCGTGGCGTGAAGAAACAGCATCTTCCCGAAAAGACCTGTCCGGTTTGCCAGCGGCCATTCGTATGGAGGAAGAAGCGGGAACGCGATTGGGACCAGGTGAAGTACTGCAGCGATCGATGCCGGAACCGGAGCAAGAACTCGCAGAAGCCACAACGATGAGGCGAGACTTCGTGTCGCGCGACGAGTTGCTCGCCTATTTGCGCACCCAGTTTCCTGACGCGGCGGAGCGTGGTGATCAAATCAGTCCGGTCCGTGGTGGCGTGGCCTCGGCTGAATCGGCTCTTTCCAAGATCGAACCGGCGCGTTATGGATTCACTCGCAACTATCTCGATGGGCTGGTTTCGCGGCTCTCACCCTTCATCCGTCATGGTGTACTTACACTTGCGCGTGTCCGCGACTACGCGTTCTCACAAGCATCGAATCGGTTGCACGCCTCGAAGTTCATTGCTGAACTCGCTTGGCGCGACTACTGGCAACGGCTATACCGCCAATGGGGTGCGGGAGTGTGGACGGATCGCGAGCCTTACAAGACCGGGCTGCCTGCATCGGCTTACCGAGAGACGATGCCCGATGACGTTGAAAGCGCTCGCACGGGATTGGCATGCATGGATGCATTCGCCACGGAACTTGCGAAGACCGGTTATCTGCACAACCACGCCAGGATGTGGGTGGCGGCCTATGTGGTGCACTGGCGCAGGGTGAAGTGGCAAGCAGGTGCGCGCTGGTTTCTGAAACACCTGCTGGATGGGGATCCGGCGTCGAACAACTTGTCCTGGCAATGGGTTGCGTCCACGTTTTCGCACAAGCCGTACTTCTTCAACCGTGAAAATCTTGAGAAGTACACGAACGGACGATATTGTCAGGTGTGCGCGCAACGCGGCCATTGCGAATTCGAGGGGAGCTATGAGGATCTCAGCAAACGCCTGTTTCGTATTGAGGTGGCAAGATGAAGCCGCTTGTGTGGGTGCATGCGGATTGCATGCGCCGGGATGCACCGTTCTGGGCCCCTCACCCGAACTCGCCCGCCGTGTTCGTGTTTGACGACCGTCAGTTGCAAGAGGATGAGTGGACACTGAAGCGCGTCGCCTTTCTCTATGAGTGCCTGTTGGAACTCCCAGTGGACATCCTTCGCGGGGACACGGTGGAGCAATTGCTGGCAGCGATGAAGCAGCACGCGTGCAACTCGATCGTCACGGCTGAATCGCCCGACCCGCGCATTCAGGCCATCGTCGAATCGCTGAAGAAGCGCACGTTCGTGGAAGTAGTGGAGGACGTCCCGTTCGTCGATCTGCATGGACCTGTTGACTTACGCCGATTCTCACGCTACTGGCAGAAGGCGCAAGTGAAGCTCTTCCCGCAATGAGTGTGCAACTGGTTTGGTTCAAGCGTGATCTGCGCGTGCGCGATCATCAACCGTTGCTAGAGGCATCGGCGCACGGCCAGGTCCTGCCGCTCTACATCATCGAGCCCTCAGTCCTTGAGTCACCGGATTTCGATCCCTGCCATTGGACCTTCCTTCGCCGTTCACTCGAAGACTTGCGGGACGCTCTGGCAAAGCTCGGCGCACCTTTGGTGGTGCGTGTGGGCGAAGCAGTGGACATCTTCCGGGCACTTCACGAACGGCATTGCGTTGACACCATCTGGGCTCATGAAGAGACGGGCAATGCGGTCACCTATGCGCGCGATCGTGCTGTTCTCGAATGGGCGCGAGCCAGCGGCGTCGCCTTTCGCGAATCGCCATCGAACGGCGTGGTGCGCCGTCTGGGCTCTCGCGATGGATGGTCCAAACGTTGGGAACAGCGCATGTCGGCCCCAATCGCAGTCACGCCATCGATCCTACAGCCCATAGCAATCGATCCCGGACATCTGCCCTCGCACGCGGAGTTGGGCCTCGGCGCGGATCGCAAACATCTTGCGCAGCGCGGAGGAGAAGCTGCCGCACACACACTTCTCGAGTCCTTCCTCGCTGGCAGGGGAAGCCGGTACCACATGGAAATGTCGTCCCCAGTCACCGCGTTTGAGAGTTGTTCCCGGCTGAGCTCGCATCTGGCCTATGGAACAATCTCCACACGACAAGTAGTGCAGGCTTTGCGGAAGCAGATCGCCTTCACGACTGACTCCCAGGTGAAGCGCGCATTGCGAGCCTTCGATGGCCGGCTACACTGGCGCTGCCACTTCATGCAGAAGTTGGAAGACGAGCCTGCGATTGAGCATCAGAACTTCGTTCGTGCGTTCGACGGAATGCGTGAGAACGAGTTTCGGAGGGACTGGTTGGATGCATGGCGCGAAGGCCGAACCGGATATCCGATGGTGGATGCGTGCATGCGTTGTCTGCATGAGACGGGCTGGATCAACTTCCGGATGCGTGCGATGCTGATGTCGTTCGCCGCCTATCACCTTTGGCTGCACTGGCGTGAGCCGGGTTTGCATCTGGCTCGCATGTTCGTCGACTACGAACCTGGGATTCATTGGAGTCAATCGCAGATGCAATCGGGCACAACGGGAATCAACACACTGCGCATTTACAACCCGTCGAAGCAGTTGCTGGATCATGATCCGGCGGGAGTGTTTGTGCGCCGCTGGCTACCGGAACTTCGTGACATGCCTGCGGAGTATATCGCCGAGCCCTGGAAATTCGCCTCGCGCATGAACGCATATCCGCATCCTGTAGTGGATCATCAGACGGCGGTGCGTGCCGCGCGGCAACGCTTATCGCAATTCCGGCGCAGCGTGGAAGTGCGGGCCGAGTCGCGAGAGGTCGCGGCGAAGCACGGTAGCCGCAAGGGTTCCTCGCGACAGCGAAGCGCACAGAAGCGGGCGTGACAGGCGCCTATCTGGCCGGGTAGCACTCGTTCAGCCGCCTTCCCTCCCCTCACTCGCGATATCATCCGGCCATGTGGCCCGCTCTCCTTCTTCTGTTTCTGCCCGCACTGCTTGGCGCGGGTTGCCTCGCGCCGGCCATCACTGACGCCAAATCGCAATGCAGAGCCAGCACACCGGAAGTGCGGCTCACGGCGGCAATGGGGCCTTCGCGCCCGACGCTACCCGCGGGTCTTGTCGACCCGAGCCTTGATGATCCCGCGTTCGCCAGCGGAGTTGCCGTGAAAGGAACGCTCACCTTCGAATGGAATCTGCAAGGTCCGCACATCGTCGAGATCTATGTCGTGGAGCCACAGCCGCCGGAAGCATCGTTCACACTCGAAGCCGCCGGAGTGCCCGTGGACCGGCGCTTTGAACGCTTCCCGGGTCCCGATCGTCTCAGTCCCCGGCGCGGCCGAGCCATCGCTTTCGCGGCACGTGTGGATCGAGGTCCCCTGACCCTTCGTTCCGACTCCGATGGTTTCCTCTTCTCGGCGATCCGCTGGACACCGGCCGCGGAATTCGAATCGCAACGAGTGCCGCCGCTGCTCGCGCGTCTGCAGCATCTCTATCGCACTCCATATTTCGGCATCGGCGAACGCGGCGCTTCGTTGCGCGACAGCCAGATTGACCAGGTGGCATCGCTGCTCCGGCTCAGTGCCGATCGCAAGGCACAAGACGAGGGGCTGCTTGGCCAGGCACGGGCGGCCTACTGGGTCGCAGCCGAGAATCACCGGCCCAAGGACATCGCACGAACGGCCGATCTGCTCAAGGAACTCATGGCGCGCATGCCCAGCCATCCCATCACGCGGCAGATGGTCAGCGCATCGTGCCGCTCCACCAGTACCGGCCGCGGTATGGCGTCAGGCGACTTCTGCAACGCGGTGCAGCCGGTGCCGTGGAGTGTCCGCATTCCACCCGATCCACCGGGAGCGCCGCGCTGGGCCACATCCCAACGCAAGTTGAAGTACCGCATGGAGGCGATCACGCGCTGGTGGGTGGACCAGCGGCAGCAAGCCAATGGGGAACTTGGTGGCGG
>JAEUQE010000186.1 GCA_016789785.1 Bryobacterales bacterium | reverse complement strand
AAGCCAGGCAATATCTTTCTCACCGATTCCGGCCATGTGAAAGTGGTCGACTTCGGTCTGGCGAAGTGCTTCACCGGCAATCCTGACGTCGCACTTACCAACTCGCGAACCATTCCGGGTACTCCGTCCTACATGTCTCCCGAGCAGGCGCTGGCCGGCAATCTCGATGGCCGTAGCGACATCTTCTCGCTCGGCGCCGTGCTCTATGAGATGGCCACGCAGCGGATGCCGTTCGCGGGCGACACTCCCGCGCAGGTGCTCGATCAGGTGCTGAATGCCACGCCGCCACTCCCTTCGGCATTGAATCCGCGCATCTCCAGTGATCTGGATCGCATACTGCTGCGGGCGCTGGCCAAGCACCGCGAAGATCGCTTCCGCACCGCGGCGCAGTTCCAGGATGAGTTGAATCGCCTGCTGCAACCGCCCCCGGAGATTCCGGCGCTCCCACCGTCGCCGCCGCACCAGCCGCGCAGGCGGGCCTGGCTGATTTCAGGTGCCGCGGTCCTCGCCGCTGCTGCGATCTGGCTGCTTCCCGGCGTGATTCGCAAGCCCCCAAAACATGGCCCTGCCCGGCAAGTTCCTTTCGACATTACGCCGGGACCCAAGGACATGCCTGCGTTGTCGCCATCCGGGGATCGCATTGTCTACGCCGCCCCTTCTGGCGATGGCCCGGAGTTCGATATCTACGTGAAGCTGCTTGGCGCAGGCGCGCCGCTCCAGATCACCCGCACACCCGCTCATGAGATGAATCCCGTCTTCTCGCCCGACGGCCAGTACATCGCCTTCCAGCGCCGTCGCGACCCGAATGCCGGCTACTACGTGGTTCCCGCGCTCGGCGGTGGTGGGGAACGCCGCATTCTTCCCACCCGTTGCGACCTCGCGCATCTCGGCGGACGCAATATCGACTGGTCTCCCGGCGGCAAGCAACTCGCCATTGCCGACGCCGCGAACATGGGCGGCCCGCGCACCATCTTTCAGGTCAACTTCGCATCCGCCGAAGTGAAGCAACTCGTGCCCGAGGCTCTCTATGTGAACCATCCCACTTACTCGCCCGACGGAGAGTGGCTCGCTTATGTCTCCGGGCCGAGTGGCGTTGCACACGATCTCTACATCATGCCGGCGAGTGGAGGCCAATCCCGCCGCCTCACCCGGGATCAGCGCATGTTCGCGGGTGTCGCCTGGACTCCGGATAGCCGGGAGATTATCTTCTCCTCGAATCGCAATGGCTTGTTCTCGCTCTGGCAGATCGCCGCCTCGGGAGGCGACCCTCAGGCCATTCCCGGAGTAGGCCCGGATTCCGTAAGTCCATCCGTCGCCATGCGCGGCTCCCAACTCGCCTACCTTACCCGCCGCGTCAACGTGAACCTGTGGCGCGCTCCGCTGGACGGTTCCTCCGAGCCCGAACGCATCATCTCTTCCGGACGCTGGTCGGCGCATGCCGAGTACTCGCCCGATGGAGCAAGCATCGTGTTTGCTTCCGATCGCAGCGGCTCCTGGGAGATCTGGCGGAGTGCCGCGGATGGCTCCGAGCCGGTCCGCCTCACCTCCATGAACGCGGGACAAACCGCACGCCCGCGCTGGTCGCCGGATGGGAAGCGGATCGCCTTCAACTCAAATCCTTCCGGCGATTCTGAGATCTTCGTCATCTCCGCCGAAGGAGGCGCGCCACGGCAGCTCACTAGAAAACCCGGTGATGACTCCATGCCCTTCTGGTCGCCCGACGGCACATCCATTTACTTCACCACCGATCGCACTGGCGGCTATCAGGTGTGGAAAGTCAACGTCGAATCCGGCGAGGAACAGCAGATCACCGAGGTGGAAGGCAAGATGCCATTGCTGCTTCCCGGTGGGCAGTATCTTTACTACATCTCGCGCGGCGGCCTCTGGCGCATGCCGGTTCCGGAAGGACCGGAGGAGAAACTGATCGACGAGTTGCACTGGTATGATGTCGCTCTGCATTCGCGAGGCATCTACTTCATCACCCCAACCCTCCGGCAACTCCACGATCTGGAACTGCTCACCCATTCCGGGAAGCGTTCCGTGGTTCTCAAGGGGCTTGGTCCGCGCGCCATGCGCATGGGCAGCACGCACGTTTCCCCGGATGGCAAGTGGCTGCTCTACGATCGCATTGATCGCAACGATAACGAGATTCTCGTCATTGAGAACTTCCGGTAGCCCGAAATCTCATGCGACACCGCGCTGCACGGCGCGCGCCCTCGCTCTTCGCCGCGAATCTAATCGAGCCTGGCGGACGGCACCTAAACTGGTGGCTTCACTGCCTCCCCGGGCCATTGGATGCTGGGCCGCCGCTTCTGCAAAGCACAGTCCCTCAAAAACAGATTGATGAGATTCTGGTAAGGCATTCCCAGTTCCGCTGCCAGTTGCTTGAAGTAGTCCACGGCGGCGGAATCGAGCCGAATGGTGACCTGACGCTTGAGTTGCTTCGCGTAAGGATTCTTACGCGACTTGGAGAAATCGTATGCTTTTCTCATCTGAAACTCCAATACTCTTCCTCTTCCCGCGCTGTTGCATGTCCTGGCGGAGCTCAACCGGATTACGGAGTCGGCCTCCTGATAGCAATGACTAACGATGAGACATCGTGCCTGAAAGCGGTAGCCCAGCAACAGGAATCGATCTTCATCGGAAGAATGATCGGGATCGTCGATCAATCGAGCGCACTCGTCCAGAAAGACAGATTGCGCCTCTTCGAAGGACACACCGTGCCTGGTACCGTTCGCTCGTGCCTTGCGGCGATCCCAGGCAAACTTTATGTTGCCCACGCAATACTGTAGCAATACGGTCTGCAAGCGCGCCTTCCATCCAAAGCCTCCTGTCAAGAGAGAATGGTGGAGTTGGAAGGTGCTAAGCCGAATCTGATGCAAACACAGCACTTGCAGACCTTCGAGTGCATTGGCGCCTGAGCGGCAGAGGAGGGCAGTCCTGAGTCGAAGGATGCGTCCATCATTCACTCCGAGGTACAGACCGCCCGAATACAGGCCCTGAGCCACCGGTGGATAGGATCAGCGTCCAGCCTGGGATGCCAGACCATCGAGACCGTAAAGCCAGTCGCGTGCACGGGGAGAGGGAAACTAAACATTCCCTCGCGCAGCGAGGCCGTGTGAAGTTCAGGGACGGTAGCAATCAAGCCAGAATGCCTCGCCACCGCCAGTGCCGTCGCGAACCCACCCACTGAACTCGCGATGTGCCGCGTAAGGCTTACGGGCAGAAACTTGGCCTCAACCGCGTGCTCGTCAAGACCGCTGCGCGAGACGATGACATGCCGTCCTCCGGAATAGTCCTTCGCGCTGATCTCTTTCCCCGCAAGAGGATGCGAGGCGCTGATCACGCCAATCAGGCGGTCCCCGAACAGGGCCTGCGCGCGAAGTTCCGGCCCCATCGAGGGTTCGACCACACCTGTTTCCAAATCGATCCGTCCCTCCCGCAAGGGGGCGCTGTCTTTGTCAGTCTTCTGTAGAAAGTTGAGACGGATTCCCGGTGCTTCCGCACTCACGCGCGCCAACAGGCGAGGCCCGAAACTCTCGACAAACCCGTCGCTCGTACGCATCGTGAAAGCGCGCTCCACTTTCGAGAGGTTCAGCGCCGCCGCCGGTCGTAGCAGGACTTGACCTTCCTGTACGAGCGTCCCGACTCGTTCTCGCAGTTCCAGCGCGCGCGGCGTCGGGACGAGCCCACGGCCGGCACGCACCAGCAACGGATCGCCCGTCGCCTCTCGCAAGCGTGCCAAGGTGCGGCTCATGGCGGATGAACTAAGGTGCAGGCGATCCGCGGCGCCCGCCACGCTGCCTTCATCGAGAAGGACGTCCAGCGCCACCAGCAGATTCAGGTCTGGATTCGACATGCTGAAACCCATCATGACATGGCGTCAGACGCACGAATAACTTTCAATCGTTGCTATTCTCGCCAGCCCGCATCCCGTTGTACGATTGCCCGTGAGGTGAAAAAGGGACAAAGCAATGACACAAAACACGCTGGAATCAACAATGGCGGCTATCGGGGCGATCTGGGGACCGCTCACCACGGAACTCGTTGAGGCGGTTGGTTCGAATATTGAAGCACTGCCAAAGGCTTCCCCCGAGGAGCCCTGGCTCGCCGGACTATACCGCGACCAACCTGCCACCCGCGAACTCCATCGAGATCCCAGGCACGGCTTTGTGCTTCTGGCGCATTTCGAAAAGGCGGCACTCTATCGTCCCCCGCATGATCATGGCCGGAGTTGGGTGATTTATGCAGTCCAACAGGGCGAAATCGAAATGGGCACCTACGGCCGCGTGGTAGGCCCCGATGGCAAGGTCCGGCTGGTCAAGCGCAGCACAACCCTGGTCAAGCCGGGTCAAGTGCAAGTCTATTTGCCCGGCGACATCCACGACACGCTGTGCGTCGCGGGTCCTGCCCTGCTCTTCCGCTTCACCGAACGTGACCTGAAAATTGAGGATGCCGTCGAGAAGAAGGTCACTCGTTACGTGCAGCGAGAAGGCTTCTGGAGCGCGCCGTGATTGCGCAGCCGATCGCTTCGCGTGACGGCATCGCCGATCCGGGGCAACGTCATTGGGCCATCGCCTCGGTGCTGGCCGGCATGGTTCTGGTCGTGCTTGACGCGGCCATTGCCAACATTGCGCTGCCAACCATCGCAACTTCCTTACAGGTCACGCCCGCAACGGCGGTGCAGGTAGTCACCGCGTATCAGCTTGGCTTGGTAGTGATGCTGCTGCCTGCCGCGGCTTTGGGTGAAAGTCTTGGATTTGCGCGTGTCTTCACAGCCGGCGCCGCACTCTTCACCGCGGCGTCGGCGCTTTGCTCGCTCTCCCCGTCGCTGAACTGGCTGGTCGCAGCGCGTTTCGTGCAGGGCGTGGGCGGCTCCGGCATCATGGCACTTGGTGTCGCGTTGCTCCGCCTGAGCGTTCCCTCACATCGTCTGGGAACCGCCATCGGCTGGAACGCCATGACCGTCGCCTTGTCGTCAGCCGCAGGCCCTGCGCTTGGCGCGGCTATTCTCTCGTTTTCGTCCTGGCACTGGCTTTTTGCCGTGAACCTTCCCATCGGGGCATGCGTGCTCCTAGCGGCACGCTCCTTTCCTGAGGACGAAGGGACCGGCCGGCCGGTCGATCTCCTGAGCGCAGGGACGAGTGCGCTTTTGTTTGCCCTTCTTGTGATCGGCGCGAAGTACTTTCCGGCGCATCCCGCACCAGCAACATTGCTTTTCATCGGGGCGCCTATCCTGGCGACCATGTTGGCCAGACGTGAGTCCAAGGGCATCGCGCCGCTGATCCCGTTCGATCTCTTGCGTCGAACGTCGTTTCTCGTGTCAGTGATTGCTTCAGTGCTGTGCTTTATCGGTCAGACTGCCGCGTTTGTGGCATTGCCCTTCCACTTGCAGCACACTATTGGACTGTCGCCCTTAATGACAGCGCTCTATTTGCTGCCGTGGCCGCTGACAGTCGCCATCACAGGTCCGATCGCCGGTAGACTGGCCGACTGTGTATCGACGGCCTGGCTTTGCCTGATTGGTGGCGTCTTCCTCGCGGTCGGATTGGGCTTTGGGACTTTGTTGCCTCTTCACCGGAAGCCGTTAGCTTTTGGGCTCTGCATGATGGTTTGCGGACTGGGCTTTGGTTTGTTCAACGTTGCAAATAATCGAAGCATGTTTCTGTCAGCCCCACGCGAACGCAGCGGTGCAGCAGGCGGGCTGCAAGGCGTTGCGCGCCTCTCGGGACAAACCCTCGGTGCAGTTGTGATGACTTTTCTGTTTGCAGCCACCTCATTGAGCGCGGCCCCGCGCATCGGGCTTGGCATCGCCAGCGCATTGACACTCGCGGCGGGCCTGGTGAGTACAATGAGGGTCGAATCCAAGACTCGCCAAATTGCCACTAACGTCATTAAGGTCAATGGAATCAACACAGCTTGACATGGCTCCCTATCGTGGATTCGTTTCGAACTCTCGCAGCCTGCCAGACTCCTGGGACCAGGCCCGTCTTCCAGTGGATTCAACGACTTGCGGGCGCTTGAGGACGTTAAGGGCAGATCGTGGGCTCCCGGGTACAGAGTACATCTGCTTTGCCGCCGGGAGACGTAGCAAGCGCTTGATTCTAAATTGATACTCAAGTCGGGCGGGGGACGCCGCCAAAACACGCGCCAGTGTTCTGAAGGCGCGCGCAGGACCGGGACCCATGATATGATCATACCCGGAGTATGAAATGGCTGGTGTAGAACGTGTAACTGTGAGTTTGCCTGAGGACCTGCTTAGAGACATCGACCGCCGGGAAAGGAATCGCAGCAAGTTCGTCGCGGAGGCGGTGCGCCGGGAGATTGATCGCCGCCGGCGCGCCGAGCTTCGACGTTCTTTGGAGAATCCCCATGCGGAAACGGCGGAACTTGCTGAGCAGGGCTTTGGAGAGTGGGCTCGCGGTCTACCCGAGGAAGATGCCGAAGCACTGGTAAACAGCAGTGCCGGCAAAGCTGTCCGATGGGTGCCCGGTGAAGGCTGGGTCGAGGATCGGGCGTGAGGCTCAGCCGCGGGACGGTGGTGGTTGTCGAACTCGATCCCACGGTCGGACACGAACAACGCGGTGTGAGGCCGTGCATAATCGTCAGTGATCCGGAAATCACCAGTGACCAACGTTTCCCGCTTGTCTGCGTGGTGCCGATCACGGGTACGCCTGGGGAGGGACTTTTGTATCCGCCACTTGCGCCCGGAAAGAGCGGTCTCGCGAAGAGGTCTTTCGCGCTCATCGATCACCTTCGATCGATCGACAAGCGGCGGGTCCGGCGCGCGTTCGGCGAGCTTGCGGCCGAGGAGATCGCGGCCATCGATGAGGGGTTGGCGGTTTTCCTTGGCCTCGGCAGCCGATTACAAAGCGCCGGTCCACCACCAGTCCGCTGATCCGTGATTCCGTTCGCCGGACATGCCAGCCAAGCCTGAAGTGGAGAGAGGGGTTCTCCGCTTGTGAGGGCTCCGCCGGTCAGCCGGCCGTAAGTTGCTGGCAGTTGTGCAAAACCGAGTCGGATTGGTAACCTCACTAACCTGGAAGTCAGGTGAGCGAAGGACTTCAACTAGAGGGCCCTTGATGCAACGCGCTGTTCCTGGTTGGTCACCAGGACGGCCATGGACGTACTCTCTGAAGAGGAGGCGTGTTGAATCGCTTTTTTGTTTCGGTCGTATTGGGATCCGCGTTGATGTGCTCGGGGCAGACTCAACCCGGAAGCGCAATCTCGTCGGGCCGGAACGATTACGGAAAGCCGGAAGCGTGGCTTTGCCGACCGGGCCGGCAGGAGAAGGACTTGCTGGAAACCTACTTTGCAGGCACCCCATGTTCTGGACCGGATGCGCTCCGGTCCGGCAGCACCGTACCTTGACGCCCTTGCCTTTGAACTGCAGTCTCAAGACTATTCGCGCAGAGCACCAGGCGGCAACTTCACAACGGTGCTTAGGGTTGCAACAGAAGTTGTCCAGCAGCAGCAACCTTTACGATCCGACGCTGTGCTGAGGCGATCAACTCCGGATCACAGCGGGACACCAACCCATTCAAATCGCCGCTTGTCACAAGCTTGTAGAAAGCGCCTTCTGGAGAGAAGTAGACCAAAACCTTCTTGCCATCAGCAAGCAGATTCTGAATGTTGTTGAGGGTGCCCTTGCTTTCGCCATCCCAAAGCATCATGCCGCATTTCGCATCATCGGCCATAGCCTTGTCCTTGGCCGCATAGTAGGCGAAGTCGCGGGGGCCGGCAGGACGCGAGATTGGCTTTGTCGGCCATCCGCCGATGTTGTTCCGGCAGCGATCCATGCAGTAGACGACGACGTGATCATATTCGCGCGAGGCGAGGTGCTGTTGAACCGCTTTGTCGGCGCCATTGGCATCACCGATGAAGATCGTGCATCCCCGTTGGATGAAGTCGTCGAGCTTCTCCCGCAAGGGGGCATTCAGCTTCGAGATCGCGCGCGAACCGCCAATGAATACGCTGGTCACAGGTTCTTCCGTGTCTGAGTCAAGGTTAGCAAATACACCTGCGCCGCTGCGCCGTCGCTCAACAAGAGCCGCGTCACGGCGGCGGCCGTTGCACCGGAACGGTACAGGTCGTCGAAAACGAGAAGCCGACGCTTTTGGGTTTTCTTCAAGTCCACGACGAAGGCACCGGCGAGGATCTCGTCGCGCTTTGCACGGTCAAATACGTCTTTCAACTGCCCTGTGTTCTTCACCTTCTTGATGCAGCCTTCGCACAATGGAACTCCCGCTTTCCTGCTGATCTCCCGCGCAGCCTCGATTACGGGCTGCCTCTTCCGCGAGGTATTGGAAGGAGGAATCGGAACGATCAAATCGACGGGCCAGTTCCTGATGAACGCGGCCACTGCATCGGCGAGTGGCTCTATTGCCGTAGCGTCGCCACGATTCTTCAGTTGGTACAACAGTTCACCCACGGGTGGCCTCTTCGTGTCGAACTCAGGATGACCCAAGGCATTGTACCCGATGAACGTGCTGCTTGTCGTTTGGAAATCGAGCGCGTATCCCATCGTCCACGGCCCAGCAAGTTTACGAGGATGAATTTCGACCGGCATCTCCATCGCCAGAGTAGCGCAGATTGGTGGCTCGCAAGGTGTCTGTTTTCATAATGACCCCTGGATGGATTCGAGCTGGTAAGTCCAATAGAATCAATAATTGCGGGTCCGGCTTGCATCTGAGGCCTTTGTTTTCAACGCGGAAATTGTTGGCTCCCCATCGTGGAATCGAAGCCCCTGGATCGCAGCCCTGGCGAGTAGGGGCGCCGTGTTTGCCTCCGGATCATCGAACACCCTCGAAGAGAACGATCGACGCCCATGGGGTCCACTGACCCCACCCGCGCTACGATTGAGCTTGCGCATTTATCTCTACTTCATCGGCAAGCCGCGCGACGAGCACTCCAACGCCATCGCCGAAGAGTTCCTCAAGCGCACAACGCGTTGGGCCGCCTGCGAGATGCGCGAGATCGACCCGCGCCGCTTTGACTGGAACCGTCATGCCTCCGCCCTCAAAGTGTTCCTCGACCCCGAGGGCCGCTCCATGGATTCCGCGAAGTTCATCCAGCTCATCGAGCGCACCGAGTCCGAAGGCCGCGACCTCGCGTTCCTCATCGGCGGCCACGATGGACTGCCCCCCGCCTGGAAACCCCGCGCCGATCTTCTGCTTTCGCTTTCCGCCATGACCTTCCCCCACGAACTCGCCCGCGCCATGCTCGCCGAGCAGATCTACCGCGCCTTTGCCACCTTGCGAGGGCATCCGTACCCGCGTTAAGGTTGGAGATGGCCCTTTCATAACATCATGGCCTGGTTTACCCGCAAGACCCCCAGCGTTTCCCCGCAAACGGAAGGCGACCGTACCGTCAAGACCGAAGGGCTCTGGACCAAGTGCGACGAGTGTGGCCAGATCATCTGGCGCAAGACTCTGGAAGAAAGCCATCAGGTGTGCCCGAAGTGCAACCATCATTTCAAGATCAATGTGCGCACACGGCTCAGCCTCTTGTTCGACGGTGAGTATCAGGAGATCGACCGCGGCATGCGGTCCACCGATCCCCTCGAGTTCGTGGATTCGAAATCCTACAAGAAACGTCTGGCGGAAGTGCAGAAGTCGCTGAATCTGACCGACGCGCTTGTCTTCGCCGAAGGCAAACTCGCCGGACGTACCGTCGTCATCTGTGCGATTGAACTGAAGTTCATCGGGGGCAGCATGGGAACCGTGATGGGCGAGAAGATCACCCGCGCCATCGAACGATGCTTCACCAATCGCACGCCGCTCATTATCGTCTCCGCCTCGGGCGGCGCTCGCATGCAGGAAGGCGCGGTCAGCCTCATGCAACTCGGCAAGATCTCGGCCGCCCTCATGCGCCTGGATGAAGCCAAAGTGCCGTTCATCAGCGTCCTCACCGATCCGACCACCGGTGGCGTCACCGCAAGCTTCGCAATGCTGGGCGACCTGAATATCGCTGAACCCGGCGCTCTCATCGGATTCGCCGGCCCGCGCGTCATCGAGCAGACCATCCGCCAGAAGCTTCCCAAGGGCTTCCAGCGTAGCGAGTTTCTCTTACAGCATGGTTTCCTCGATAGCGTGGTGAACCGCACGGAGATGAAGGCTTACATCGCGAAAGCACTCAACTTCTTCTGCGGGCCTGTCGCATGACGCGTCTGCTGTTTCTGATTGTGGAGGTGAGTGCAACCGCCGCCGACTTCGACGTTCTCATTCGCAACGCTCGTGTTCTCGATGGCGCTGCCAATCCCTGGTTCCGTGCCGATATCGGCGTGCGCGGAGGAAAAATCACTGCGATTGGCGACCTCTCCGGCAGGACCGCCGATCGCCTGATTGATGCGAAGGAACGCATCGCCGCGCCTGGGTTCATTGATGTCCACACCCACATCGAAGGCGCCGTGGAGAAGGTGCCGCGTGGCGACAACTACCTGCTGGATGGCGTGACTACCGTGGTCACGGGCAATTGCGGTGGATCCGAGTTGCCGCTCGGCGAATGGTTCAACAAGCTTGATTCCGCTGGCCTTGGGCTCAATGTCGCGAGCCTCATCGGGCACAACTCAGTGCGTTCGCGCGTGATGGGAACCGCGAATCGCCTTGCCACTCCCGAAGAAATCTTGCAGATGCAGGAACTGGTGGAAGCCGCGATGAAGGATGGCGCGGTCGGCTTCTCCACGGGGCTCATCTACATCCCTGGCACCTACTCGAACTCCGATGAAGTGGTCGCGCTGGCGAAGGCTGCCTCGAAGCATGGCGGTGTCTACGCATCGCACATGCGCGACGAGGGCGACAAAGTGCTCGACGCGATCCATGAGGCGGTGCGTGCCGGCAAAGAGGCGGGTACGCGCGTGCAGCTCTCGCACTTCAAGATCGACAACCGCCGCCTCTGGGGCTCAAGTGACAAGTCACTGGCTTTGGTCGAAAGGTACCGCGGCGAGGGCGTCGATGTCGTGGTCGATCAGTATCCCTACGATCGATCGAGCACCAACCTCGGCATTACGCTGCCCTCCTGGGCGCTCGCCGATGGCCGCGAAGCGCAGCGCGAGCGTCTCTCGAATCCGGAAACGCGCAAGCGCATCGCGAAAGAGATGGCGGAGCGCCTTGCCAGTCTCGGCCACCCCGATTACTCCTATGCCACGGTCGCCAACTTCCGCCCCAATCGCGAGTACGAAGGCAAAAACATTTCTGAGATCAATGTTTTGATGGGGCGTCCGAAGACCGTTGAATCCGAGATCGAAACCATTCTCGATCTCACCAGCCAGGGCGGGGCGCAGATGGTGTATCACTCCATGGGTGAGGCCGATGTGGACCGCATCATGCGCTATCCCAACACGGCCATTGCCAGCGACGGGGGCATTCGAGAATTCGGTCTTGGCATGCCGCATCCGCGTTCCTATGGCACCAACGCGCGTGTGCTTGCGGAGTATGTTCGCAATCGCAAAGTGCTCACGCTGGAAGATGCCATTCGCCGTATGACGTCGCTGCCGGCGCGTACGTTCGGCCTCCGCGACCGCGGCCTGATTCGTGAAGGCATGGCCGCCGACATTCTCCTCTTCGACCCGCAACGGGTGCAGGACAAAGCAACCTTTCAGCAGCCGCATCAATACTCGGAAGGCTTTGATTGGGTGCTCGTGAACGGCGTGGTGATGGTGGAGGACGGCAAGCTTACGGACTCTCGCGGCGGCCAGGTCATTCGCCACCGTCCGCGGTAGCCTTCACCATTCGCCAGGTAGCCGCATGATCCAACTCATCAACGCCGGGAAGCGATTCGCGCACAAGGTTCTGTTCGAAGAACTCACCTGGCTCATCAACCCTCGCGACCGTCTCGGCATTGTCGGCGGCAATGGCACCGGCAAATCGACACTGCTCAAAATCCTCGCCGGCATTGAACAACTCGATCACGGCGATCTCACGTCGACCAAAGGGATCCGCCTCGGCTATCTTCCGCAAGAGGGACTCTCGCTGCGCGGCCGCACTGTCTTCGACGAGTGTCTCTCTGTGTTTCAGGATCTGAAGCAAAAGCAGGTGGAGATGGAAGAGATCACGCATCGTCTGCCGGATCTCGATCCGCAGTCGGCCGAGTATCTTCAGCTCGCCGATCGCTACCACACGCTTGAAACCGAGTTTCAGGCCCGCGAAGGCTATGCTGTCGAATCGCAGGTCGGCATTGTGCTCAACGGCCTCGGCTTCGGCAAGGAAGATTGGGCGCGCCTCACCGACGAGTTTTCCGGTGGATGGCAGATGCGCATCGCGCTGGCGAAACTACTGCTCGAAAAACCGAATCTGCTGCTGCTCGATGAGCCGACCAACCACCTCGATCTCGAAGCACGCAACTGGCTCGAAGACTATCTTCACAACTATCCGTTTGCTTATGTCCTGATCTCGCATGACCGCTACTTTCTCGACGTCACCACTGAAAAGCTGCTCGAAGTGTGGAACAAGCGAGTGTGGTTCTATACGGGCAACTACACGAAGTATCTGCAACTCAAGCAGGAGCGCCAGGATCACCTGAAAGCGGTCGCCCGCAATCAGAACGAACGCATTGAGCAGTTGGAGGCTTTCATCAGTCGCTTCCGCTATCAGGCGACCAAAGCCAAGCAGGTGCAGAGCCGCATTAAGGAACTCGAGAAGATCGAACGTGTCGATATCCCGCCCGACGAAGAGACCATTCACTTCTCGTTTCCGCAACCGAAGGCAAGCGGCCGCATCGTTGCGGAGTTCCTCGGCGTCGACAAGAGCTATGGCTCGAAGAGCGTGCTGCGCAATGTCAATTTCCTGATCGAGCGTGGCGATCGCATCGCGCTTGTGGGCCACAACGGCGCGGGCAAGTCGACGTTGATCAAGCTGCTGGCGGGCGCCGAGCCGCTGACTGCCGGCGACTACAAGCTCGGGCACAACGTGGAGCCCGATTACTTCGCGCAGGATCAGTACAAGGAACTCGATCCGGACGCGCGCATTTTGGACGATCTCGCAAGCTTCGCGGGCACGCGCACGCAGACCGAGTTGCGTACACTGCTCGGCTGTTTCCTCTTCTCAGCGGACGATGCCTTCAAGCGCATCGGCGTGCTGTCGGGCGGGGAGCGCAATCGTTACGCGCTGGCGCGGCTGCTGTTGCATCCTTCGAACTTCCTGTTGCTCGATGAGCCCACGAACCACCTCGACATGCGCGCCAAGGACGTGCTGCTCACCTCGCTGGAAGAGTTCGACGGCACGCTGGTGTTTGTGTCGCATGACCGCTACTTCATTGACCGGCTCGCCACGAAGATCTTCGAGATTGGCGGTGGCGAGGTGCGCATCTATCCGGGCAACTACGAAGACTATCTGTTCCGCAAGCAGCAGGAAGCGGAAGGCATTGTGGAGCGGCCGGATGCCGCGATGTGGGGTGCGCCCCGGCTCGAAGAAAAGTCAGAGCCCAAATCGCCCGCCAAGCGGCTGAATCCGATCAAGCTGAAGCAGATGCAGGATCGCTGCCAGACGCTGGAAGCGCGCATCGGCGAGTTGGAGGAAGAGATCGCGCAAACCGAGCGCGAACTTGCGGTGTTTACGAATGCGGAGAACGCCGTGAAGCTGAGCGAGATTCTCGATCAGCGGCGCGCGGAACTCGAAAAGAGCATGGCCGAGTGGGAAGAGATCTCGCAGGCCTTGCAATAGTAACGCGTGCGCCGGCAGTCGGCTCGCCGATCTGACGCGCCTGCCCAAGCAGAAAGAATCTTGCAAGCCTTGGCCATGCGGACACGGCACAGAGGGACGCCAGGCGCTGCGAATCTCTCGACGAGTAGCGGGCGACTTCGACATGGCATCGCCGAGTGAGAAGTGATCTCGCAAGTGTTGCAGTAGTAGCCACACCCGATGGCAATCGCTTTATCGATGTTGACGCGGCTGCACAGGCGGAAAGAATCTCGCAAACCTTGGTCATGCGGACGCGGCGCATATCGACGTCAGGCGGGACGAATCTCTCGATGGGTAGTGGACCGCTTCGACAGAGCATGGTCGAGTGGGAAGTGATCTCGCAGGCCTTTGCAGTAGCGCTCACGCGCTTCCGATCAGCTTCGCGATGCGAGCCGCCGTGGCCGGTGCAAACAAAATCCCATTGCGATAGTGGCCGTACGCGAGCCACACATTCGACGAGCCCCATCGTTCGATCCTCGGCCCTTCGGCGGCGATTCCGGGCCGAAACCCCATCCATGCATCGCGCGGTTTCGGCGGCAGGAGCCCCGGCGCCAGTTCGTGCGCGGAAGCTGCCAGCGTCCATGCGGAGGCAAGCTCCACACTGCGATTGAAGCCATCCCGTTCCACGGTCGCGCCCGCGATCGTGTAGCCGGAACGCCGCTGCACCACATAGGTGTGATGAAAGCGAAGGATGTGCGGCAGCGACTGCGCGGGAAGATCGTAGCCTACCAGATGCCCCTTCACGGGTTCGGCAACCGGCAACGCCGGCATGCCTTCTCCCTGATACGGAATCAACGTTGCCCACGCACCGGCCGCAAGCACAACGTGTGAAGGTTCAATCCTCCCGCCGGAACGAAGCGTCACCACAGGCCGCGTCGCGGTCGTGTCCATCGAGACGGCGCCATCGCCTTCGATGAGCCGCACGCCTCGCCGGGAAAGCGCGGCGCGGAATGCCTGCATCACCGTGCGAGGATCCACTTGCGCATCGCCGGCATAGTAAATCGCTCCCGCCAAACCGGGCCTCAGGATGCGAGGCAATGCCGCTTGATCGACTCGCTCCGTGCGAATCCCCATAGTGCCCTGTGCGGCGGCCCTGCGCTCTAACAACGCGAAGTGCTCCGGCGTATCCGCGATTTCCAGTGCGCCGCACATCGCGAAATCGATCGGCTCGCCACTTTCTTCCTGGAGTGCCGAAACGAAGTCCGGATACAGCGCAAGACTCTCCTGTCCCAGCGCGAGCCATTCGTTCGGCTCATCAAACTCCGAGCCTGGCACCAGCATGCCCGCGCCTGCCCAACTCGCTTCCTGGCCGAGTCCGCGCGCGTCGCACACCGCGACGGAAAGCTGCTGTTTGGAGAGTTGCCACGCGATCGATGCGCCGATGATCCCACCACCAATTACCAGAACATCGGGCACAAGAACATCGGGCTGACTTGAGAAATGCAACTTCCAGTTTCGCACAGGCCTTCCGGACCGCCGCCGCTAAAGCAACTCCTGCCGCAGCGCCTCGAAACGGCAAGAGTAACCCCTTCCGAACCCACCTTGGAGTTTGCACATTCGTTCGACCTTCGGAGGCGCCTACACGGTAACGCAGACTTCAGTCTGCCGCCTCGCCAATCATGTCGAGGCGCATGTCTGGGGCCTGCGAATCGCCCCTGGCGGCCACGGCGGTCGAAGGGCGTTAGGCTCGTAGCACTTCGATGATCGCGCATTTTCGTCCACCTCGCCCTGCTCTACCGTGAGGTGCGCGGCGCCAAGATGCGAAAGCGAACAGCATTGCCGCTAAAGCAACTCCTGCCGCAGCGCCTCGAAGTTCGATTGCGTCACCAGTTGCATGCGGATCTGCAGGCGCGTGAACTGCCGCAGTCCTTCCACAATCGTTGGGCGTGGAAGCTCCGGTGAAACGACGAAGAGGAAGCCATCCGTTACCTGAAAAGGAAGTACCCGCCACGATTCCACCACGTGCAGCGGCAGCGACCTCGCCACGCTTCGTTTCACGCGCGCTGGATCGAGCGCACTCAATGGCGTCGCGGATTGCAGGCTCAGCGCATGATAGAGCTGCTCCTCGCTCAGCAACCCTCGCGACACCAGAAATTCACCAAGACGGATTCCCTGAGGCTTCGCTGCCATCGCCCATTCGAGTTGCTGGCCCGTCAAACGGCTTTGCCCAACCAGGATCTCGCCGAGCCTGCGAGTGCGCGCCGGCGTTGGCGCGAACGCCGGATAGACGTGATCCGTCTTCAGCCACACCAGTGGCTTCCCACTCAAACGCGACCAGACGTATCTCCGGATCGCGCCCACCGTCGCGCGAAAGTTGATGTAGTTCGCATAGACCGCGCGCACCGGCACGAATGAGGCAAAGCGCCATCCATAGATCCTCGCGGTACACCACATCCGCACGCCGAGATGAACGAACTGAAGCGTCGTGGTCATACTCAGCAGATACAGCACGGCCGGCGATTCCGTGAGATGGCCCATTCCCCAATTGCCGCCCGTGAATCTGCTGATCATCCACGTCAGCGCGCCATACAGGAACATCATCGAGGTGATCATGCTCACCGGATTGCCGATCAGCCCCTTGCGATCCCGCCATAACCAGTACAGCGTGCCAATGCCGCCACGAAATCCGTGCCTCTCCCAGCTTTGCAGGGCAATGCCCGTGACCCATCGCGTTCGTTGCTTGATGGCCGATCGCGCCGTTTGTGGAAAGTACTCGCGGGTGGCAACCGGCGCGTCCTTGTGAAAGCGCACCGGCATGAACAACTGCGGCGCTCCGAGGAAGTGAATGCGAAGCCCGTTCTCGTAGTCTTCGGTTAGACACTCGGGCTCAAAGATACGGCCGCCGCGCGACGCCAGTTGATCCATCGCCCATCGCGAGTATCCCGTGCCCACGCCGTTCGATGGAATGAAGCCCTGCAGAATCTGGCGCCCCGGCATGTCCTTCAACTGGAACTCGGCGAACTCATCGCAATAGATGCCGTGCGTGAGCTTGCGAAGTGGAGTGGGCAGAGGCAGCACCGGGATCTGCACCATGTCGTAAATGCCGATGTAGTAGTTCAGCCAGTGCAGCGCATGCGCATGAATCACGTCCTCGGCATCGTGCGTGATGATCACTTCGAAACGGACGTTTCGCTGCTTCTCGAAATCGAGCATGCGCCGGTACAGCCAGTTCAGGCAATCCGCTTTCGAGGTCGGCCCGGGATTGCCACAGCAGGCGATGTGCACATTGCCGAACTCCCCTTCCAATTGGCGAACGGCGGTCAGTGTCGCCTCATCGTTGCGATAGGCGCCGAGGAAGAAGTCGTAATTCTGATACTGTATGCGCGCGATGTTGCTTCGCACCATGTCGCGAATCACCGCGTCTTCCTTCCACAACGGCACCAGGATCGCGATGCGCTTCTGGCGTTCCGTCATCGCGAAATCGTGTTCGGTGCGAAGGTCGGCTTCACCGTAGAGGATGCGGTTCGTCATCCACGTGAACAGGCACACGCTGTCCAGGAAGATGTCGTCCAGCCCGCTTAACAGAATCCAGCACGCCAATGGGACGAACGCCGAGGTCACCCAAGGGTCGATGGATTCCAGCGGGACCGCAAAGAGGGACAGCACCCAGTGAGGTAGTGCCCGTTAACTTTCAAAATTCTCACTTAACTTTCAAATCGAAGTCCGAAGGGAACCCGGAGGCCAGCGTTTTGTCTCTTGTGCCCGCCAGCGGCTCTTCTGTAGTCGCAAAAAACGCCGCCTGCAGGACTCCCGCCGCGTCCGGCGCCGTAACGATGGTCACCGCGCCCTGGTAGTCGGTCGCCGCCATGCGCTTCACCAACGGCTGTACCGGCGGATCATCCAGCGCGGCCTTGAGCAGACTATTGTTCTCCGGGGTCCCAAGCAGGATCACATTCACGCCTTGCAGATCGCGGAGTTCGAACGATTGCAGAGCCCGGATCTCGAGTGCCGCGGTGTGCTTCTCGAACAATGCCGCGATCTTCACCAGCGCGTAGGCCTCCGAAATGGAAAGCTGCTCGCCTTCGAGTTCGCCGTGCACCAGATAGTTGCGCGCGCCGCTTTGCAGATAGGCCGCCCAGAACTGCCCGATCGCATCGAGTTGCTCCGGTTCCATCTCTTCCGGCGGCGCTTGATAGAAGAACGCGCGATATTCGCCCTTCGGAATTGCCAACCTTAACGACTCACGGCGGCCTTGCGTACGGAAGTATTCCGCAAGCAGATCGCGAGTCTCATCGGCGATCTGCCGCACCACCGGGGCCGCGTTGACGTCGTAGCCCGGAGGCATGCCGAAAAGCTGCACGCCGATGTCGTGTTCATGGAGAACTTCCAAGTCACCGGCCTGCGTGTGTCCGCAGATGTACTGCAACAGTCCCTGATGCGGCGGCGACTGCCGGAAGCCGGGGCTTTGGAGGACGCGCTGCAGAAGTGTCTGCGGATCGGTGGCAGGCCGGTTCATGTTGCCCTATCGCGGACCGGGACGAAAGCCTTTCGGGCCTTTGCCGGACTTTCCTTTCGGCGGACCGCTCTTCGGGCCCTTCGATGGCCGGCCTCCAAACGGTTTGCCTTTCGACGGCCCGCTGGAGGCGGATCTGCCGAAGGACTTGCGAGTGGACTTGCCGGGGGATTTGCCGAACGGCGCTTTTCCAAAAGACGGTTTGCCTGATGATGGTCTGCCGGAAGCTGGCCTCTCCGATTGGCCTCGCGGAGGGCGGTCGCCGAACGATTTCTCTCCAAAGGAGCGCTCGCCGAATTTCTTTTCTCCAAACCGTTTGGGTCCGAAGGGACGATCCTTTGACGGGCCACCCTTCGAAGGGCCACCCTTGGGCGGTCCGCCGCGAAAAGGTCTGTCCTCGCCGCGGCCTTCACCACGGCCCTGGCTGCGGCCTTCATCACGACCCTGGCTACGACCTTCACCACGACCCTGGCCACGACCCTCGCCACGACCTTCTCCACGGCCCTCGCCACGGTTCTCAAAACGTCCCTCGCTACGCTGACCGCCTCGCGGTGCGCCAAAGCGGGGTGGCCGTTCCTCGCGTCCGCGGAAGGGGCGATCGTCTCCGCCCCGGCCTTCCCGGGGCCGTTCGTCACGTGGCCTTTCGTCGCGGGAACGTTCGTCACGTGGTCCGCGGGGGGCATCCTCGCGTGGCGGAAACGCACGCTTCTTCGGAGCCCATCCGCCGCCCTGCCCGCCCTTGGCCTCGCGCGGCGGCCGGTCGCCGCGATCCCGGAACCCGCCGCGATCATCACGGCGGTCATCTCGACGGTCGACTCGACGGTCGTCCCGGCGATCATCGCGACGATCAATCCCGCGGCCACCGCGATCGAACGCCTT
>JAEUQE010000185.1:17321-19059 GCA_016789785.1 Bryobacterales bacterium | reverse complement strand
AGTCTTTCCATTGGTAGGTGTCCATTGTGGTGATCCGCACGCAGGCGCTTGAATCCATTGCCTAATTTGCTCGAGTTACTGGCACCCATTATGGTATGGCTTTCAAGATCGAGGCAACTGCCATGCTCGCGGCGAAAGGAGTCTGGCGAAAAGACGCCGGGCGAAAAGACGTCTGGGGGAAACGAGTCCGGGCGAAAGATATCCGCCATGCGGGAGTCCCGCCCCGATTGGCCGTGAGCATCTGCGGGGGCTGCGGGCGAAAAATGCCAATCATTGCAATTCTGCTTAGGTATAGCACGGTGGATGGTGCCGGTGCTCGGCTAAGTTGTGAAAAGGGCATCGAAAACAGAACAACGCCTCCGGCCACTCATGCGCTATCGTCAGTCCGGGCCGGATCCTGTAGCACCAGCGAGGAGTGCTGAGAATCCGCCGCCCGCTTGAATCTGCGGCCCGCATTTGCAGGTCTTGACGTTTGCAGCGTAATCTGAACAGAAATCATTCTGGGTGGTGATTGTGCGTTTTTCTTTTGGAGCTTTCCTTCTGGATCTCTCGGAACGCCGGATTTGGCGTGGCGGCCAGGAAGTCCTTCTGGCTCCCAAGGCCTTTGAGGTGTTGGCCTATCTCGCTCAGCGGCCCAACCAGTTGGTACTGCGCGAGCAATTAATGAAGGACCTCTGGCCGGACACGTTCGTGGATGACCATGCCCTTTCCTTCCAGATTGCTGAGATTCGGAAGGTCCTCGGCGACGACCCCAAGAACCCGAGCTACATTGAAACGCGCCCCCGCCGAGGCTACCGTTTTCTCGCCGGCGACGCAGCCGCCTCCGCCGAGACCGCTTCCGCTCCCGCACCTGCTCCAACTGCCGTCCCGGCGCCGCCCCCAACCCCGCCTGTTCTCCAACCCGCGCTCACTGTTCCCGAAACCCACTACGCCCGTAGTGGCGACGTCAACATCGCGTATCAGGTGGTGGGTGACGGTCCCATCGATCTCGTGTTCGTGATGGGCTGGGTCTCGCATCTCGAGTACTTCTGGCGGGAGCCGCGCTTTGCCGCGTTTCTCAATCGCCTCGCTTCTTTCTCGCGGCTGATCCTCTTCGACAAGCGCGGCACCGGTCTTTCTGACCGCGTCCCGCTCAATCAGCTCCCGACCCTCGAACAGCGGATGGACGACGTGCGGGCCGTGATGGAAGCGGTACGTTCCAAACAGGCCGTCGTGTGCGGTGTTTCCGAGGGCGGTCCGATGTCTGCACTTTTCGCGGCCACCTACCCCGAGAAGACCCTGGGTCTCGTGATGATCGGCTCCTATGCCCGGCGCCTCAAGGATGCCGACTATCCATGGGGCCCCACCGCCGAGCAGCGCGACGAATACTGCATCCACATCCGGGAGAGCTGGGGCGGCCCGGTCGGCCTCGACATCCGTGCTCCAAGCCTCGCCAACGATCCCGCTTTCCGCGAGTGGTGGGCCACTTACCTGCGGATGGGCGCAAGCCCTGGCGCCGCCGAGACGCTCACCCGCATGAACGCCGAAATCGACATTCGTCCCATTCTCGCGACCATCCGCATTCCGACGCTCGTGATCCACCGGACCGCCGACCGCACGCTCCTGGTCGAGGAGGGCCGTCACATTGCCGAACGCATCCCTGGAGCTCGATTCGTGGAACTTCCCGGAGCGGATCACTTGCCGTTCGTCGGCGATCAGACTTCCATCCTTGACGAAATCGAAACGTTCACCGTCGGTC